>NZ_JBQEKA010000090.1:0-12397 GCF_052103615.1 Kerstersia sp.
AGGGTTTCCAGGTGCGGTGTGGTCTCGCTATTGACGCTAATGCCGGCGGCGCAGTGGAAAGCTTCCGTGGCTTGCGGGAATTTCAGGCGCGCGTCGCGGCGCGCCTGATCGCCGCGCGGCTGGCCGACCAGGGCGCGCGTGCTGGTATAGGCCAGCTCGTCGGTATCGAATTTTGGTGTGCCCGGCTGTGGCGGCGCGGGCAGCAGGGCGAGGCTGTCTGGCAGGCTTTCGATGGGCAGATAGCCGCGCATCAAACCGTGATGCAGCGAGGCTTCGCCAATACTGGCCGGATCCGTGGGGGGCGCTTTGCCCGTGGTGCTACAGGCGGACAGGGCCAGCAGGCTGGTCAGGACGAGCGCGATGGGGGCAGGGTGGCGAATTTTCATGATGGGTCTCGGCAGAAGTCGGCTCAGGAGTGGGGGAGGATGCCTGCGTGTCCGCAGGCATCCTGTCTGGCGGCTTGAATGGCGGCCTGAATGGCGGTTGGTGCGATCAGGTATAGACTTCAGTGAACGAGGGAACGAGGTCGCCGGTGTGGTAGAAAATCCCGCTGCCGAGCATGTCTTCCGTCCAGGTGGTCACCGGGCGGTCCGGCTGGGCCAGGTAGCCCAAGCCGGCAAAGGTTTCGTTGCGGTTGCCGCTGGGGTCGAAGAAATAAATCGTCTCGCCGCGCGTGATGCCGTGACGCGTGGGCGCCACGTCGATACGCACCTTGTTCTTGGCCATGATGTCGGCTGACTTCAGCACGTCATGCCAGGAGTCCAGGAAGTAGGCGATATGGTGCAGGCCGCTGGTCGGGCCGCCGACGAAGGCGATGTCGTGCGGCGTGGTGGTGCAGGCCATCCAGGTCGCGGCCTGGATGCTGTGGTCGGGGCCGGCCAGCACTTGCTCGGTCGTGAAAAAGCCCAGGACTTCCTGCATGAAGCGCGTATTGGCTTCAACCGTATTGATGCCGGCTTCCGGGTTCAGTTCGCACATCAGCAGACAGTGATCCAGCCAGTGCACGCCGCAGCCCTTCAGGCCATCGGGCCAGGGGTCGGGGTTCAGCGAACCCACGCCCGTGCCGGCAAATTCCTTGTCGGCGTACAGGCGCAGGTCATGGCCGCTGGGCAACTGGAATTGCAGCTGACGGCCAGTGAAGGGCAGGGCGCCGGCCGGAATCATGGTCGTGCGCAGGCCCCAGGCTTCGATGCTGGCTTGCAGCTCGTCGAGCACGGCGTCATTGCGGACTTTATAGGCCAGGTGGTTCAGGCCGCCCTGGTCTGCCTGGGTGAGGATCAGCGAGTACTTGTCCCACTCGTCCCAGCATTTCAGATAGACGTGGCCGGCGTCGTCCTGGTGCACGACTTGCAGGCCCAGCACGTCCTGATAGTGATGAATGGCCGCCTGCATGTCCATGACTTTCAGACTGGCGTGGCCGATACGCAATACGGGGCTGCTCATAGTTGTCTCCTTGTCTTTCTGGTCTTTCTGATTTGGGCCGGGGCCAGGCCCCGGTTAACTGCCTGATATGGCCCTGGCGGGCCGGGTCAGGACAGCGCCAGCGCGGCGCTGTCCTGCAATTCAAAAACGGGAGGCGCCGCAGCGGCCACGGGGCCGGTTGCGGCAGGAACGGCGGTCGCGCAGGTATCGCCGGACGCCGGCGGGGCGCTGGCGTCCGTTGCTGGCGGGCAGTTGCCAGGCGCGGGGCAGGGCGGACGGCAAAAGGGCTTGCGCAGCAGCGGGCTGACTTCCAGCACCACCGCTTCGACAGGCGCCACGCGGCAGGCCAGGGTGTAGCCCTGAGCTTCTTCTTCCTGGCTGACATGGGCGCGGCTGACCGGCCCCAGCGCCCGCACGCTGCCCTCGATGATCTTGACTTTGCAGACACCGCAGCCGCCGCTGACGCACCCGACAGGGATTCCCTTGCGGCCGAGTTTCAGCATGCCCTTGAGCAGGCTTTCTTCCAGCGAGCACGGGTACGTTTCGTCGGACTGCACGACGCGAACGGGCACTTTTTTGCAAGGGGTCAGCGGCAGCATAGATGTCTCCTTCTGTTGCGGCATGGCGCGGTATGTTCCGCGTTTCCATGGAGGTTCAAGATTCGATACCGGCCTAAATGCGCTTGAACAACGCGCTGCGGACATTATTGGCATCTGCGGCCGAGAGGAATTTCTCGGTGTAGATGTCACGTTCAAACAGCCGGCCTTGCATCAAGGTGCCGATACAGGCCTCTATCATCGGGGGCGGCCCGCACAGGTAGGCTTTGCGGCCGGAAAAGTCGCCGCCCAGATGTTGCTGGGCCACATCGTGAACAAAGCCGCGCGGGCCGGCCCAATCCGAATCCGTCGGCTCGTCCGAGAGGGCGGCGACATATTCGAAGTTGGGGTAGCGCTGCGCCAGATCGCGGAATTCCTGGTCGTAATACAGCTCGGCCCGGTTGCGCTGGCCATAGACCAGCGTGATGCGATGGTCGCAGCCGCTTTCCAGCAGCTCCAGAATCATGGAGCGCGGGCTGGAGAGGCCGGAGCCGCCTGCCATGAACAGCATGGGCATGGCGGCCGAACGGCGCACGAAAAAGCGCCCATAGGGGCCGCTGATATCGAGCTGCTGGCCTTCTTCCAGGCTTTCGTGCAGCCAGGCGGTACCGGTGCCGCCTGGAATACGGCGCACATTCAGTTCAATTTCCGTGGCCTTGCCGCTGGCATCCGGCGGGTTGGCGATCGAGAAGGCGCGTGTGCCTTCGATGCCGGGAATGTGAACCTGGACATACTGGCCAGCCTGATACTCGATGGGGGTATCGAGTTTCAGGTGGATGGCCTTGATGGTGGGCGTGAGGGTTTCGATGCGGGTAACGGTCCCGGCGAAGTCGCGCACCGGAATGATGCGCGCGTCCGGGTCCTCGTCAACGTCCGCTTCGATCACGGCGTCGGATTCCAGGGTCGCGCAGCAGGCCAGGGTTTTGCCTTCGTCGCGCTCAAAGTCCATCAGTGCGAACGGGTTGGCGTTGCCATGATCTACATCCCCTTCGGCCACATCGACTTTGCAAGTGCCGCACAGGCCATGCCCGCAGGCATGCGGAATGTAAATGCCCTGGCGCAAAGCGGCATCTAGCAAGGTCTGGCCTTCTTCCACGTCGATGGTGGCGCCCAGGGGTTCTATCGTCAGCTGATAGCTCATGTTTGCTTCTCCTGTACTGTCTGCGCGTCGCTTAGCTGTGGCTGCCGGCGATCCCCGTCAGCCCAGGTGTGCGAAAGCGGATGACATCCTTGTGGCCGATGCCGTTGTCCGCCAGGCTGCGCTCGGCCTGAGGCTGCCAGGCTTGGCCGTCTTTCAGCCATTCGACCTTGTCCCAGTCGATCTGGGCGAAGTCAGGGTGCTGGCTGTAGATGGTCGGCAGGATGCTGTCGCGCAAGGCGGCGAACGGCGTCTCCGGCGGCACCGGCAGGCAGACCGGCGAGCAGAAGGACATATGGCCATCCCAGCCGATATACAGCAGCGGCGCGGGGAAGCGTTCCACCGAATCGCGCGGCGGGAAGTCATAGGGGGCAAGCGTGCGCAATGTCATGGTCAATCTCCTCGTCAAACGCTGCGGCCAGTCCAGCTGGCGAAGTTCTTCTGGTCGGGCGAACCTTCGAATTCCATGTTGTCCACGCCTTGCTGGATGCCATACCAGTCAAGCACCGCGGCCAGCGGATCGAAGCCTTCGGCGGTGGGGTCCACATCGGGCTTGAAGCAATTGCCCTGGTAGATCTGGTGCACCGGCAGCCAGGACTGGATGAACTTTTGCGGTTCCTTGTCGAAGACATGCTTGCAGCCGTCGCTGCAGAAGTGGAACTTCTGGCCCAGGTAGCTGCTTTCGCGGTAGCAGATTTCCGTGGGGTTGCCCGGCTCGGTGAAAGCCATGGGGACCTGGCAGGTGTTGCACAGCATGGGCAGCGCGTTGTTGTAGAAGCGCTTGCCTTCCTGTTGCAGCTTGCGGTAATGCAGCAGGCGCGGACGGTAGAGTTTGTCGAAGGTGTCGGGGTACTTCTGCGACAGCCAGTCCAGTTCCTCGTCTTCGGGAACCCAGGTGTGCATGGCGGCCGCGCCGCAGTAGTTGTAGAAAATATTCCAGGCCTGGTGGCTCAGGTGGTCCTTTTCTTCCATGGCCTGCTTCCAGCCCAGCGGCTCGCGGATGCCATAACGAGCCAGGTCGCGGAACAGGGCGCCGCCATTGGCCTCGCCGTACATTTCCCAGGCTTCCTTCCAGCTCATGACGCGCTTGGGCAGCATGTAGTCCTGCATCATGGCGACCAGCGTCAGCACGCGGTAGCCGCGCCAGAACCATTTGTCGATCCAGCCCTGCACGATGGGCACGTTGGCCGGGTCCTGTTCCAGCATGAACTTGATGCACTCGATGCCCAGCGTCATGTGGCGCGATTCGTCCGATTGCGCCGAGAAGCCGAAGGTCACGGTGGACAGGTCGCCGTTGTGCGCCGCGCCGGACATGAAGGGCACGAAGAGCAGGTTGGTCAGCACATACTCGAAGGAGAAGCTGATGGCCGTCAGGAACTCGAAGGGGCCGGAAGTCAGCGAATCCTCGAAGAAGGATTTGGGCACGGACAGGTACCAGACGCGGTCGAACCACTGGTTCGAGTTGTGCATGCCGTTGAAGTACTTGTTGTAGTGCGACAGGGCGTGCGTTTCCGTCTGGAAGTGGCGCAGCTCGTCAATGGCCTGCATTTGCGTGGCCACGCGGGCGCCTTCGCCGGTGAAGTGGCGGCCCAGGTGCGCAAACCCGCGGTAGGCGTAGTACTCCAGCGGCGTCACGCCTTGGATGAAGAGCTTGAGCGCATTGATATAGCGGGCGTCAGAGACGCTCAGCTGGCCGTTGTTCTGGGCAAAGGCCTCGATCACGGCGTAGAGCTTCTTTTCCTTTTCGCCCTGGTATTTCCAGTAGGCGTCCATGGTCAGGCGGAAGGGGTCTTCCCACTTGTCCCAATCATGAATCTTGATGCCTTCGAACTTGTCGTAGGGGAAAACCTTGTCCATCGGCTGGTAGCTGGTTTCCCAGCCCAGGCCGCGGGTCATGGCGGCGTAGCGCTCTTTCAGGCCGAGTTTCTTGCGGGTCACTCTGGTATCCATGTGTCGTCTCCGTTTCTGTCTGTTTTTGGCAGGAAGGCTCAGGCGCCCCAGCTCAGTGTCAATTGGTCGTCGTCCTCGTCGATGTTGCCCGAGAGCGTGACAAGGTTGACGTGCATCTGCTGCAGGTCATACGGCTGGCCCGTATGTTCTTCAATCGTGGCGCGTTGAATGCTCAGGCGCCCCGGCGCGTCGATTTTGACCAGGCCTGGCGAATAGACTGCGCTGGCGTGGGGGTTGTCCTGCAGGATGGCGTCAACCACCGGGCGGGACTCCTCATTGGCCTGGAAAGCGATGAAAACGTTGGAGGTTGTGCTGGTCATGGCGTAGGTCTCGGGTCAGTTCAGGGAGAGGCCGATCTTGGCCATGCGGGCGTTGAGTTCGTCGCTGGCGGCTTGCAGGGCGGCGGCGCCCTGGTCTTCCATGGCCAGCTTGGCGACAGGCGCCAGCACTTCCTGGGCGCGGGCGCCGTGGCGAGCCAGCCATTCCTGCAAGTGGGCTTTGTTTTCGGCGGACTCGGTTGCCATGACTTTCACGACGGCATCGGTCCAGCGGGCCGATTCCTTGTGCCATTCGGGCATGAAGACGGTCAGCATGGCCAGCGGCGTGCCGCCTTGCTGGGACACATAGCCGTCGATGTACTGGCTGTAGATCAGCGGGTAGAGCAGGCCGTCGAGCACAACGTTCTGCAGCACGAACAGCTCGACCGGATCCATGATGATGAAAGAGTCTTCCAGGAAGCGGCGCAGGGGCTGCCAGGCAGGCGCTTCCAGCCAGTCGGCCTTGCCAGCATCCAGCAGCGAGGTTTCCGTGCCCATCAGCAGGCCCAGGCGGGTCAGGTACTGGGCGGCGCCCAGATGATCCATGGCATGCATCAGAACCGGAGCGGAAAAGGCCGTGCCGTAGCTGCGGCTACAGATGCTGCAGTTGTTCATGTTGCCGCCCCAGGACACATGGCGCAGCGGCATCAGGGTGGCCGCGACATTGGCGCGCAGCGCATCGGGCATCATGTCCAGCAGTTCGCGAGATTCCACGAACTGATAGTTGGCATCCATGGCTTCCTGCTGGCGCGCGCGGGCCATGGTCCAGGTAGCGTAGTAGAACTGGCGCGGGTCGCGCAGCGTGTTCCAGTCCGCCATGCGGATGGCGGTGCGGCGCTGGTCGAACAGCTCGTATTCGGGTTCCCAGGTGGCGCGGTAGTGGAAGTTTTCCGTGGGCTGCGTGCTCAGGATGGCTTCCAGGTAGCGCGATGCGGGTTTGTCGCCGGTATAGGCCTGGACACGGTCGAAGGTCTGGCGCAGAGGCTGGATCTCGCGTGCCTGTAAATCAATGTTCATGCTGGTCTCCTATTGTTGTCGGTATGGCTGCATGGTGGGTTCAGTCTTCTTCCTCGTCTTCGCGCGGCGGAAGCATTTCCACATGATTGGCCTCGCAGAAGGCCTGGAAGTCCGGGGGCAACAGAATCAGTTCAACGACCAATTCCTGCCAGCCCACGGAAAATTCAAATTCGATAAATCCGTTATCACGCTGGCCGGTGACCCTGACATAGCGCTTGCTCAGGTCAACGGCGGGCAACGGGATGGACGTGTCGTCTGTCGTCAGGGCACTCATGGCAATTTTTCCTTTTTGGCTGTCTGTTCCTGCTTTCTTGCAATAAGCGTGCCAGCTCCCTGGAATATCGATAAAACGAGGGTAAGCCCCTAAAAAGGGGATCCCGGAAGCGGGTTTTAAAGGGCTGAAAAGAGAATCGTATTCATTTGATCTGCGGCCATTTAGCGCGCATTGCAGCGCATCATGATGAGATGATGAATTCAGCGGCGGGGGATGAATGAATTCCGTATCAGGGAAAACAGCAGGATGCATACGGACCCCAAAAAACGATAATCAGGCGCATAAATATCGATAAAAATAGAGACATGCCCGATTCCAATACCCCAGTTTTCCCGTCCGACAGGGACTTGCGCCGCTTGCTGCGCTTTTCCCGCATGGATGGCCGGATCTGGCTGGCCGGCCAGCGCATGCTGCTCATGCATGTGAATACGCTGCGCGCCATGCGCAAGGAGATCATCCAAAGTTTTGGTTTGGAACAGGCGCGCGCCTTGCTGACCCGGGCCGGTTATTCGGCCGGTGAGCAGGACGGCTTGCTGGCGCGCCAGGTGCGGCCGGACCAGGGCGTGTTCGAGACATTTGCCATAGGCCCGCAGTTGCACATGCTGGAAGGGGCGGTGCAGGTTGAACCGCTGGTGTTTGATTACCAGCCGCATGCCGACCCGGCCAAGCGCCACTTTCATGCCATTTTCAATTGGTCCTACAGCTGGGAGGCCGAAACACATGTGCAGGAATACGGGCCTCAGGAAGATCCGGCCTGTTGGATGCAGCTGGGATATGCCTCGGGCTATTCCACTGCGTTTTTCCAGCAGCCAGTGCTTTTCAAAGAAGTGCGATGTACGGCCTGCGGGCATGCGCATTGCCAGATCGAAGGCCGTTTCCTGCATGAATGGCCAGCGGCGCAGCGCGATGCGGTGAACCACGAACCGGTATCGGTGGAACAGACCGTGACGGCTTTGCGCCAGGAAGTCGAAGCCTTGCGCGGGCAGTTGGATCAGAGCCGCCAGCGCACGCAGCTGGTGGGCCAGTCACCGGCGTTTGAGCGCGCCTTCATGCTGCTGCAGCGGGCCGCGCCCACGCAAGTGACGGTGCTGCTGACCGGCCCTACCGGTGTCGGCAAAGAACAATTCGCCCGCGCCTTGCACGCCATGAGCGACCGCGCCGAACAGCCGTTTGTGGCCATCAACTGCGCGGCATTGCCGGCGGATCTGATTGAAAGCGAGTTGTTCGGCGTGGAAAAGGGGGCATATACCGGCGCGGTGCAGACGCGTCTGGGCCGGTTTGAACGCGCCGATGGTGGCACCCTGTTCCTGGATGAACTGGGCGAATTGCCGCTGGCGGCCCAGGCCAAGCTATTGCGGGTCTTGCAGCAGGGCGAGATAGAAAAACTGGGCGGCACGGAAGTCCGCAAGGTCAATGTGCGCGTGGTGGCTGCCACCAACGTCGATCTGGAAAAGGCTGTGGAAGCGGGCACGTTCCGCCGCGACCTGCTGTACCGGCTGAATATCTACCCGATCCAGATCCCGTCGCTGTGCGAGCGTCTGGATGACATTCCGCTCTTGGCCAGACACATGCTTGAGCAGTACAGCACCTTGCATGGCAAACGCTTGTCCGGTTTCACCGGCCCGGCCATGGCAGCCCTGTGCAATCACGATTGGCCGGGCAATGTCCGCGAGCTGGCCAACCTGATCGAACGCGGGGTGATTCTCACGCCGCCGGAGCAGCCCATTGACGCGGGCACCTTGTTTCCGTCGCTGGAAATGCCTTTGACGGATCATCTGGCCGCCTCGGGCCAGCTGGCTTCTGCCGATGATGAAACCAGCGAAGGGGATGCTCAGACCTTATCCCAGCCCGGCAGCCTGCAAAGCGCCAGCGGTGTGTATTACCTGTTGCAAAAGCAGGGCCTGGGTCTGGAAGATCTGGAAGGGCTGTTATTGCAGGAAGCGCTGGCCCAGGCGGGCGGGAATATGGCGGCAGCCGCGCGCGCCCTGAAAATGACCCGTCCCCAGCTAAGCTACCGCTTGTCCCGCATCCGTTGCAAAGGAGAGGAATAAGGCATGTCGAAGCGATCGTTCCTGTCACATTTGACTGCGGCGCTGGAGTGCGGCGAGGGGGATGATGAACTGCGTACCCTGACCGAACAGACCTATGCGCGGCTGCGGGCCGATATCATCGAAGGGCATTTGCAGCCCGGCAGCAAACTGCGCATAGATCATTTGCGGGGGCAGTATGGCGTCAGCGCGGGCACGCTGCGCGAAGCCCTGACGCGGCTGGTGAGCGATGCCCTGGTTACCGCGGAGGGGCAGCGGGGGTTCACGGTGTCCCCCATCGCGCTGGAGGATCTGGAAGATTTGACGCGTTTGCGCGTGCATATCGAAACCCATGCCCTGCGCCTGGCTATTCGCCATGGCGATAGCGCCTGGCGCCAGGGGCTGGAGGCGAGTTTCGCTGCCTTGTCCGAGTTCGAGCAGCCCCTGACTCTGGCGCGCCGGCGCCAGTGGGAAATCCTCAATGCCCGTTTTCATGAAGCCTTGCTGGCGGGCCATGAATCGCCCTGGACTCGCCGCGTGCTGCGCCTGCTGACGCGCCATGGCGAACGTTACCGCTGCTTTGCCATGCAGATGCCGGGCATGACGCGTGACGTGCATCTTGAGCACAAGGGCATCTTCGAACTGGCCATGGCGGGAGAGGATGCTAGGGCGGCGCTGGCGCTGGAAGCGCATATCTGCGCGACGCCTTATTCCCTGATGCGGGCCTTGCGTGAGGGCAGTATCGTGTTACCCGGCAATACGGCCGAGCGCGGTATGGCGGTGCCACACAGCTAGCCCTGGCGGCGGCCGCTGGGGGACTGGGCCGCTGCGGCGCTCAGGGCGCCAGCGCCTGCCAGACCATCTGGACGCACAACAGCGCCATGGTGATGCGGAAACCCAGCCGGAAATAGCGTTCCGGCATGTTGTCCAGCAGTTTGGTGCCGATGTAGGTGCCCAGGACGCCGCTGGCTATCATGCAGGCCAGCAGAAACGCCCATTGGGCGTAGGCAAAGCCCAGGAAACCGAAAGCCAGGATTTTCAGGCCGTGCTGCACGCTCAGGCAGGCGGCATGCGTGGCCACCAGCCGCTGCTTGGTCAGGCCGATGGCGGCGAGAAAGGCCGCCACCAGCGGGCCGGTCGCGCCGACAATCATGGTGGCAAAGCTCGTCAGCGCGCCGCCGGTCAGCAGGTAAGTTTTTCCTGGCGGGCTGGGCGGCGGCTTTTTGCCGAAGACCGCCCACAGAATGAAGGCTGCCAGCAATAGTTTGGCGGCGCGTTCCGGGATATGGGCGGCTACCGGGCTGCCCAGCGCGATGCCGACTACGCTGCCTACGGAAAACCACAAGACCAGCGGCCAGATCACGTATTGCCGCTGAATGGCCGTGCGGCCCAGGTTGGAGCCCATTTGGACGATGCCGTGCGCGGGCAGCACACTGCTGACCGGCAGCCCGGCCGCCATGATGGCCAGCATGGCGACCCCGCCGCCCAGCCCCATGGCGGAGGTCAGCGCGGAGGTGAAAAAGCTGGCGAAGATCAATAACACAGCGAAGAACTGCGAAACGTCTGGAGGCAGGCCGATTCCGTCCAGCATACGGGTCAGCCCAAGACCGCCTGGCCTGCCTCGCGCAGCAGCGCTGCGGTTTCGTACAAGGGCAGGCCCATGACGCCGCTGTAGCTGCCGTCCAGCCGTTCGATAAAGACCGATGCCAGGCCTTGAATGCCGTAGGCGCCGGCTTTTCCCTGGGCTTCGCCGCTATCGCAATAGGCTTGGATTTCGGCGTCGCTCAAGGATTTCATCCAGACCTGCGAGACGGATTCCTGTTCGTGGGTGATGCCGCTGCGCGGATCGTGCAGGGCCAGCCAGCTGCGCACGTCATGGCGCGTGCCGGACAGGCTGCGCAGGATGCGCGCGGCATCGGCGGCATCTGCCGGTTTGCCCAGCAGGACGTCGCCCAGCGAGACCGAGGTATCCGCGCACAGGATCAGCCCTGGCGGCAAGCCTTGCTGCGCAGCCCAGGCCACGGCGCGCCGGGTTTTGTCCAGCGTGGTGCGCCGGGCATAGTCGCGCACGTTTTCATTGGCCAGGCGGGGTTCGTCTTCACCGGGGGGCGAGGGGACGCGCAGCACGGTATGCGCCACGCCGATCTGGGCCAGCAATTCGGTGCGCCTCGGGCTGGCCGATGCCAGATACAGCGGCAGTGCTGGCGCGGTGCGTAGGGATGGGCTGGCGGGAGCTGTCATGGCGGCGGGTAGTGGGCGGCGGGTAAGGAGTGGGCGGGTGGAAGGCCGCCTGGGTCAGCTGCGGTGATACGGGTGGTTCTGCAGAATGGTCCAGGCACGGTAGAGCTGTTCGGCTAGCATGACGCGCACGAAAGGATGGGGCAGCGTCAGCGAGGACAGGCGCAGCGCCAGGTGGCCGCGTTGTTTCAGGCTGGCGTCCAGGCCATCCGGGCCGCCGATGATAAAGGCGACATCGCGTCCTTCCTGGCGCCATTCCTGCATGGCCTGGGACAGCTTCATGGTGGTGTAGTCGCGGCCATGCTCGTCGAGGATGACCAGCGTGCATTGCGGGGGCAGAGCGGCCTCGATGCGGCGGGCTTCCGCCTCCATCATCTGTGCGGGCGTTTTGCCGCCGCTGCGGGGCTCAGGCTTGATTTCCCGCAGAATCAGCGGGAAATCCGCCGGCATGCGCTTGGCGTATTCGTTCCAGCCGGTTTCGATCCAGTCAGGCATGCGCTGGCCGACGGCCAGGATATGTAGTTTCACGGCGATGGCGCGGCAGCGGCGCAGGCGCTGCACGGAAAGAAGGGCGCCGTTCGCGGGCCAGGCCGCAACGGCGCGGGTGTTGAGAGAACTCAGGCGTCCTGATCCAGGCCCGCATGCAGGGAACTGGGGGCGATGGGCACCGGGCGGGTCGATTCCGGCAGCAGTTTGACTTGCACCGGCTTGTCGCCCCAGATTTCTTCCAGGTTGTAGTACTGGCGGATGGCCGGTTGCATGATATGAACGACGATATCGCCCAGATCGACCAGCACCCATTCGCCGGTTTCCATGCCTTCTTCGGCCAGCACGGGAATGTTCAGTTGGCGCGCGCAATCGCCGACGCTTTTGGCCAGCGCGCGCGTCTGACGGTTGGAGGAGGCGGAGGTGATGATGACACGGTCAAACAACCCGGTCAGATGGGTGGTATTGAATACCTTGATGTCCTGTGCCTTGACGTCTTCCAGAGCGTCAAGCACGGCACGTTGCAGTTTTTGTATATCCATGCGGGAAATATAGCGCGATCAGATGCAGTGTGGCTGCGGGAAAGAGGCGTTTTGCCGGAATGATACGTTCAGTGAGGCCTGCCGCTGCCAGGATTGGCAGTTTCAGGCCGGGCTGGCGTCACGATACAGCTTATGGGTGTTGATATAGTCGGCCACGGCGGGCGCAACCAGGTCTTGCAAGGAGGCGCCGCGCGCCTGGCGCGCCCGGATATCGGATGCCGAAACCGGCAGCGGCGCGAAGGGAATTTCTTCGAGCTTGCGCTGATGCGCGGCCAGCCAGTCCGCCAGCTCAGGGGGCGGCGTCAGCACGGAGCCGGGCCGCTGCGCCACGGCCAGGTCGATGCGGGCGACAATCTCCTGCCATTCGTGCCAGGTACAGAAATTCACGAG
>NZ_JBQEKA010000091.1:0-539 GCF_052103615.1 Kerstersia sp.
GGAGTTTTCCTAGTGGGTAACCGGGCAACATCGAAAGAGTTTTCCCTTTTTCCTGCCGCTATCGGTTTTACGATTTCAATATTCAATCGTAATAATGATAATACGTTTCGTTGTGACGCCATGAGCGCTGGATGCGCTGTGGCTGAAACCCCTACCGGAGAAACTCGAAATGTCTTATCTCACTCGATTGGCAGCGACCAGCGTTGCCGCATTGGCGCTGCACGGATGTGGCGGTGGTGGAGAAGGAGAGACCGCTAATCCCATTGAACCTGGCCAGGAAGAACCGGCAGCACCGGTCAGCGTCGGCGCTTGTCAGGCTGTTGCTGGCGATTGTGTCGAGCAATTGGGCGTAGGGGATATCAGCAAGCTGGGAGATTGGAAGCTGGAGTCTTATATTGATCCGCCGAAGATTGTGATGTGCGAGGAAGATTGTATTCCCGCGGAGTTAAGCACCCGCAGCTTTGTTTATCCTGATGGATATTATGCAATGCCATATCCTGCTTTAAAGACAGCAGGTGCCTCCTTTTTTTATGAAACAC
>NZ_JBQEKA010000091.1:549-12138 GCF_052103615.1 Kerstersia sp.
CAGATTACGGTGCCATACTAGTGGGTTATCCACGTGTTCAAAGAAAACGAAATGAATCCGAAGGGGTGAATGAAATTCACCTGAATTTGCCTTTCATTATCCTGTCGCAAGACGTAAGGCAAATATCACGGAGTCCTAGTGTATATCGGGACGGCTGGGCAATTGATGAGGCTGTTTTATTCAAAACTGATGCATCTGAGAACTTACGTGGAGGCTATTCTTTGAGTGGGCGCTACTTTACTCAGGGCGACTGGAGTACCAATTATTATGGCAGCAATGGAAATAGTTTCGATCTGGGGGATTCTGTTTACACGGGCTTCATGATTTACGACTCTGACGTATTGATGAAAATAAACGAAACTTACCCTTTGATGTGTCAGAATCGTTTTTCCATTGCGAAGAAAGGTAGCAAGGTGCCCAATGTGCGTACTGAAAGTATGCAATGCCTGGTTCAGTGGAAGGAAGATGATTGGCTTGTCATCAATGTGCCAACTGATACAACAATCAATAATCCCAGCCTGGCGGAAGGCATGGCCTTTCTGAATGAATATATTGAGAATGCTGCGCAAGACCCGAACACCGATCACTATATTTCATTAGTGGCAAAAAAATATACGGATATACAGGAAAAATGGGCGGCCGATGAGGCGGCGGACGTCTCGAATCTATCCAGTCTGGCAACTTATACCAAAAATGCCGTCTGGTCCTATACCGGGAGAAGCAATTCGATGACATTCGGCTCTGCGAGGCACTGGATGCAATCCGTGACCAATGAATTGAACAAGCGTTATGACCCTACGCTGAGCCTGGAGCAAGGCAGGCTGGTGCCACGGGCGCACTAAGCAGACGCAGGCCGGAAGGCATCGGCCTTTCGGCGTCAGCGCGCCGTTTGCCAAGGCGGTTCCAGCGGCGATGCACGGAGAATACAAAATGGTTCATCTTTCCCTGCCGGGGCGTGTGCGGTCGCGTGCCCGGCGGCTTGGCACGCCTGTATGGCTTTCCCTCATGCCTTGCATGAGCGACAAGGCCCGCTTGCGGCCAAATTTCAAACGATCCGTGGGCATGCTGCTGGTCTGCAGCATGTTGGCGGCTTGCAGTGTCAGCGACCCAGAGAATAACGATCTGGCCATTGAAAGTTCGCAATATGAGGGCTGGCACAGTGTCTTTGAACCCAGGGATCTCTACGATGCCCAGGGTGTGGCGCGCTCTTATGAACTCAGCTTCGACGAAGAAGATCCAGGGCGTCCAATCGAATTTTCAAAGGTTGGTAGCGGTAAGGTGGAAGGCGTCCGGGAATATGCCGGGCTGTCGGGATTGATCTATACCCTGTGCGGATCCAGTACACGCGTCAACTCGGCGACGGCCAAGCAGAATGCCATACTGGCCTATGGTCCGCCGATTGCCGCAGGCGACTTGCCGCCAGACTTTATCTTGGCCGACCCTTTGCTGGTCAGTTGCGACGATGCCGCGGCCTTAAGCACCGAAGACAGCGGTTACCTTGGCCGCCGCATTACCAGTGTTGCTGGTGTATTGAAATTCGGCAGTTATGCCATAGACGCGAATGGCCGTTATTCAGGCAGCTACGGCTATGAAAGCCGCGGCCAGAATAGCGGTCATGTACAGTTCTACCGCCATCCGCAAAGCGGCCAGCTGGCAGCAGTCATTTCTATGCATTATCTGGATAGGGGCAGTAGCAAATTCGGGCGTGTCGTGCTGTTCGACCAAGGGCAGGGCGCGCAGAGCACCGGTGTCAGTAATCGCTATACCAGTGGCTATCAATCCTGGAATGCGCAGCTGAAACGCACCTTGCTGGATTATCACCCGGTGCTGGATGCTGACCGGCAGCCATTGGGCTATATGCTGGAACACGCCATGGAACCCTTGTCGCCCACGCTGTTGCCCGTAGGGAGCGATGCCAGCTATGCCCAGGGAATTGCTGATATCGCGTATGTTGTCTGCAGCCAGCCGGCTAACCATTTGGTGGCGGATCCTGGCCAGCCTGCGCTGGCGGATAATCAGGCGTTTTATCTGCGCTATGCTCAGGCACTGGCGCCGCAGGCGGCGGCTGTCGCTGATGCAAGTCTGGCGCGTGCGCTGGACGGTTGCCAGCCCGGCAATGAGATGGCATTGCAGGTGAAGGTAAGCAACCAGCGTACTCAAGTCATCATCGCCCAGCAAAAAAGCTATGACGTTGCAGAGGACGGCAGCTTCGGGGATGCCGCTGCGTCTGGCAAAGTGCGCCTCTTCCATAACCGGCAAGGTCATTTGCTGGCTCTCTACCGCTACCGTGATGCTTCAGGCAACCATGTGGGGCTGCGTACCAACGCGCCCGGTGAAATTGTGGCTACCGACTTTACCCGAACGCCTCACTGGCATTCCCTGGAGGCAGACGGCAGCAGCAAACCTTACGCGGCGGCACGGCGCTTCAACAAATTGGCCTGGTTCCGGCCACAGGATGAGAGAGGTCAGTTCCGCCGGGTAACACGCAGCGTGGCCTATAAGGATGTGGCGTTCGCCGTGTGCGACTTGGATACCATGATGAGTGACTGGCCGCTTGAAATGGACGGCCTGCTGGATGCTAATACCACCTTTCTGTTGCACGATAGCTTGCGTAAACTGGATGCGGCCGGGCGGCTAGGACGTAGCACCAAGGATGTCCGGCATGTGATGAATACCTGCAATCGGATAACGACCAACCTGGATTTGACCTTCGAGGTTGCAGATGGCGCTGTATATGCCGTGCTGAGCGGCATAGGCACACCGCTGAAAAGTCCGCTAGATGCCCAGGGCAATTTCAATCGAAATGGACTCTCGGGCCACGCAGATTTCTATCTGGATGCAGATAACCGCCTGGTGATCGCCTATGCCTTTCATCTGAATGACAAGGTAGGCGGCAAATCCGGCAGGGGCATCGCCCTGGAGAGCGCACCGGCCGCCCATGGGCAACAGAATGCCGTCTGGCAGCAGGCAGATGGCCCATGGGCCAGGACGTTTACGTCTGGAAATAGTTATGTCGCTCTTGCACACGCCAATAATGCTGCGCCGATGAAAACCCGTACCGGATGGCCAACGCGCATCAACCGATATGCGTATTTGCCGCGAGACGTCATGGCCTGGCAAGGTGTTGCAGGGCAGGCTTACTTCTTATGCGAAGACTATTTCTATGTAGATGGGGTGTACCGCAATAGGGAAACCGGAGATTTTCTGCCTGGTTACAACATGGATAACGCCGCTGAGTTTCGCCGCGAGATGCCGCATCTGATTGTGCGCGGGTTGATCGTAACCGGCGAAGTCACGGGCTACAGATTCACCAATCTGACATTCAACGATTTTGCGTTGACGCACTCAGTGCAAACCTGCCGGCATAGTGACAACCCGGCTGGGACTGCGGGCGTTCAAGCCTACGGCTATGAAAACGGTGCGTTTTATGCTCGTAACCATCAGGGGGTTCAAGCGGGCGGCAATCGCGGTTTTTCTTTCACCAGCGGCTGGGGAGAGGGCGGGCATGCCGATTCCGCCTTGTTCCTGACCGACGCCAACGAAGCCGTCATGGCGTATCGCTATTACTTGGATTCGAACGATGAATCAAAGGGTATCGCGTATGGCCTGATGTTCGGCTCTGACGCCAGGGATATGCCTGTGGTGGGATCCGACTGACCTCTTATTGGACGTTCCAACCAACCTTGGGGTGCATGGAAAGCAGGCTTGAGGCCGCCAAGCCTGCTTCTGGCAGCAAGGTTTGTTTATTAAAGTAAATCCTTCAATAACCTGCCCTGTATCAGTGTCTTCGAATGTTTCAGGCTTATAAAATGATAAAAATACGACTCATTGTTATTTTTATCTATATCGGCATCCCCCCGCCTGACGGATATCAGTCGGATGCCATGGCAGCAGCCGCAGTCCCGTCGGCGGACGGAGTCAGGCCCGCCTGTTTCCCGGCATGGTGTTTTCTCTCTCTGGAGCAGTCATCATGAAGGTCATGAATTACAAGGCAGTGGTGCTTTCTGTGTTGGCGGGCTTGCTGGCGGCGGGTGGCGCCCAGGCAGGCATCACCAAGGTAGGCAAGGTCTATTCCGGCGCCAAGCCGGCTGACAAGCCTTACCAAATGGTGCACGTGGGCAGCGAAGTCGGGAATGGCATGGGGAATGCTGTTTATGTCGCGTTTTTTGCGACGCGCACGGATGATCCGGGGAATACGGCTCCGCGGCTGGACCAGAACAATGTTCTTGAGCCAGCACCGAATACGGAAGAGGGCTTTGCGTATGACATTACCGGCTATCCCGCCTTCTTGCGCATTCCGGACGGCGCCAACGATGCCAGCCAGACGCAAGTATGGGCATTTCCGGCATGCGCGCCTTATGCATTGCCGACTGCCAGCGAGCGTCGGATCTTCCTGGATCGAGTGGAAATTTTGGAGGAGTTTGGTCCCCAACCTCGTCCTGTTAATTCGGCTCGCCCCGATTGGGATGCCAGCACTTGGACAGCCTTCCTTCAGCCTTTGCATGGCATGGACTATTCTGCCAGCCGCGGCGAACTGGTTGGCGGCCTGACGTTCCTGGGCAAGATTTTGCGCTGGAACCTGAATGTGCCGGGAACGATGGCCAACGCCAGCGGCGTGTGCAACCCGGATTCCCTGGCCGTGGGGCAGATCACCCGCAGCAGGCTGATCAAATATAGCCCGGACAGCGGCAAGGTCATTGCTGCCTTGCGTGGCAATGAAGAGGATATCAATGACGCTAACGCGCTACTTCAATTAAGAAAATTCAGCCCCGATTCGGTGGATGGGGCAACGAATCTGTTGAATCCCGGCGTTGCGCCGCTCATTGCCGATGCGACGACTGGCCACGCGATCTATGTCACCCCTCATGCGACCTACACGGGCGGCAGTGGCTTCCGGCGCATTACGCTGAATAACGGCACGCCAGACGATGTCGTGGACTTCAGTTTCGCCACAGGCAGCGCGCCGACCAAACCCGTCAGTTTCCTGAATATGGTGGTGCAGGAAAATGCCAGCGGTGAACCGACGCGTATCTATGCCTTGAATAGCCGCGACTGGGACCCGGACGAGCTGATGACGGTGCCGGCCGCGCCTGATGCGGCGACGCTGGCGGCCTACAAGAGCGCCTTCGCCACGGCGGCAAGCGCATTCGGCGCGGGTTTGTATATTTATGATGTCAGCGCCTATGACCCTATCAACGAGGAATATGTCCTGACCAAAGTGACGGACATCCCTGCGGTGCAGCCGGTAGAGCTGGTGCTCGATGGCAACCGCCTGTTCTTCAATGACCGTATCGGCCAGGAATTGGTGGAAGTGGATGTCTCGTTGGCACTTCCCGCCAAGGTCGGCACGCTGGCAACGGAGTGCCTGAGCAGCAATCTGATCAAGGGGGCCGGTAAAACGCTGTACCTGACGTCGATCTGGTCGGAGCAGCTGTATAGCGTGGGCGCCACCCTCAGCGGCGCGGCATGCAATGCGGTGGAGAAATACAACTACACCAGCAACTAGTCCGCCGCTTGAAAAGGCCCGGCATTGAGCCGTGCTGACAGCGGCACGCGGCGGCGTTTGATGCCCGCCGCGTGCCGTTGCGATTTGCTGGCGCCCTGTGGCCCTTGCCGTCGCCAGCGATGAATGCCACAGGTCCTGATGGCTGGATGGCTGGCGGGCTGGGCGCAGCAAAGTGTGCCGATTTGATCACTGCGGGGATAGCCGGCGTTGTGCTGTGCAGCTAGGCTGACGAGGTTCCGTGTTTCAGGGTTTGCCATGCAAGCAGCCGCAATATCCGACCCCGCGTTTTTTAGCCGCCATGGTTTATGGTCGGCTTTGCAGCGCTACCAGTTTTTGGCGGCTGCGGCTGTTCCCTGGTGCTGGCTGGATCAGCACCCCGTGTGCGCGCACCGGGTAACCGATCCGGAAAATGAAGGGGAAGCCGAATATCAGCTTGATATGTCTGGCCAGCGTTTCCTGGCCGCGCGAGTGGCGGCTGGCCCGGCTAGCCGCCAGTTGCTGCCCGTCAGGCGCAGAACTGATGCGGATGGCCGCTGGAAGGATGCGCTGGACGTCTATTTCCAGCCATGCCTGCAACTGTTCTGGCCATCATTGCATGCTTTGATAGATTGGCGTCAGCCGCCGCAATTTCTGGATAAAGAGTTGCAGGCGCTGACCTTGTCGAAAGGCCGCAACCGGCGCTATGTCGATAAGCTGGCATCGGTGCAACTGCTTCAGGGCGAGCGGATATGCCTGCTGGTGCATATGGAAGTCCAGGCTCGCCTGCAGGCCGGTTTCGCCGGCCGCATGTTTGAGTACTTTGTGCGTCTGCGCGAAACATACCCGGACCAGCCTATTGTGCAATTGGCTATCGTCACGCGCGGCCGACCAGATCAAGACAGGCTGGCCTATTGTTATGAGCCATTAGGGAAGAATTTTCTGAGCCTGAATTTTTCTCTGCCAATGTTAAATTTGCAGGGCTGGCGCGACCGTGACGCCGAGCTGGCGGCGCTGGCCGCGCACAATCCATTTGCATTGCTTGTTCAGGCGGAATTAGCCGCGGCCAGGCAGGATTCGCCATCAGACCGTCTGCAGCACAAAGTCCGTTTGCTGCGCCAGCTATATCGCCACGGCTATGGCGGGCTGGATTTCCGCCGTCTGTTTGCTTTTCTGGATGGCATCTTGGGCTTGCCTCCTGAACAGGAAATCCAGTTTGTTCGCGCCATGAACCACATCGACAGCCAGGCAGGGGGATCCAACATGCCATACATTACCAGCATCGAAAGAGTCGCCATCGGCCGGGGCCGTCTGGAAGGGAAGGCCGAAGGCATGCGTGACGCCTTGCGCTGCTTGCTGGAACAGCGCTTTGGCCGTTTGCCGGAAACAGCCAGGGAGCGCTTGCAGCAAGCGGGCCAGGAAGACTTGCAGCACGGCCTGAGCCAGGTGTTGAAGGCCCATTCACTGGATGAAGTGTTGCCGCGGCAATAATTTCACATGGTATTGACAGTTTTCCGCCAATTTCGTCTTGAAGCAAGGCCCTGAAAAATAGTAGAATAGCGGGCTTGCCCAATTTTTCCATCAGAACGGGCGGCGGTGTTTGCCAGGCAAATACCGCAAAGTGTTCTGAAATCGCGTGTCGTACCACCAGGGTGCTGCGCAGTCCTCATTTCGGCGGATTCCGCCACGGGGCGCGTGGTGCAGGTGCGGCGCCAGTCCAAACCCTAGGAGATTCATATGTCCATCAGCATGCGCGATATGCTCGAAGCCGGTGTCCACTTCGGCCACCAAACCCGCTACTGGAACCCCAAGATGGCCCAGTACATCTTCGGCCATCGCAACAAGATTCACATCATCAACCTGGAAAAGACGGTTGAGAAGTTCCAGGAAGCCGAAAAGTTCGTGCGCCAGCTGTCCGCCAAGGGCGGCACGCTGCTGTTCGTCGGCACCAAGCGCGCCGCGCGTGAGCTGGTGGCTGAAGCCGCCGAGCGCAGCGGTTCGCCCTTCGTCGATAGCCGCTGGTTGGGCGGCATGCTGACGAACTTCAAGACCGTCAAGACCTCGATCAAGCGCCTGAAGGAAATGGAAGCCCTGGCAGCCGATGGCGGCCTGGAGCGCCTGAGCAAGAAGGAAGGCCTGCTGTTCCAACGCGAACTGGACAAGCTGAACAAGTCCATCGGCGGCATCAAGGATATGGGCGGCCTGCCTGACGCTCTGTTTGTCATCGACGTTGGCTATCATAAGATTGCCATCGCCGAAGCGCGCGCCCTGGGCATCCCGGTGGTGGCCGTGGTCGATACCAACCACTCGCCGGACGGTGTGGATTACGTCATTCCTGGCAACGACGACTCCGCCCGCGCCATCGCCCTGTACTCGCAAGTCATCGCCGACGCCGTGCTGGCCGGCCGTGAACAGCGCCTGAGCGGCCTGGTTGAAGAAGTGGCTCAAGCTGACGAAGAATTCGTCGAAGTGCAGGAAGAAGGCTCGGAAGAGGCCTAATTGCTGTCACGCCGCCTCCCTTGTTCTGAGGGAGGCGGGCCGCCGGCCTGACGGGCAGGGCTGGCGCCGGTTCCGCGAGAGCCGGATCAATCAATCGAATCTGGAGTAGAAATGGCTGAAATTACCGCTGCGATGGTCAAAGAATTGCGTGAAAAGACCGACGCCCCGATGATGGAATGCAAGAAGGCGCTGACGGAAGCTGCTGGCGACCTGGCCCGTGCTGAAGAAATCCTGCGCGTCAAGCTGGGCAGCAAGGCAGGCAAGGCCGCTTCCCGCGTGACCGCCGAGGGCTTGCTGGGCCTGAACATTTCGGCTGACGCCAAGCGCGGCGCGCTGGTGGAAGTCAACTGCGAAACCGACTTCGTGGCCAAGAACGACGACTTCGTCGCTTTTGTCGCCAAGGTGGCGGAACTGGTGGCCGACAACAATCCCGCCGACGTGGACGCTCTTTCGGCTCTGCCGCTGAATGGCGAAACCGTTGACAGCGTGCGTACTGCCCTGATCGGCAAGATCGGCGAGAACATCACGATCCGCCGCTTTGTCCGCAAAGAAACCCCGAACAAGCTGGCCAGCTACGTTCACAGCGGCCGTATCGGCGTGCTGGTTGAGTTCGACGGCGCCGACGAAGTGGGCAAGGATGTTGCCATGCACATCGCCGCGACCCGCCCGCAGGCTCTGAACGCCGAAGGCGTGCCGGCTGACCTGATTGCCAAGGAACGTGCCGTGGCCGAACAGAAGGCTGCCGAATCCGGCAAGCCGGCTGAAATCGTTGCCAAGATGGTTGACGGCACCATCCAGAAGTACCTGAAGGAAGTGGCGCTGCTGTCGCAAGTGTTCGTCAAGAACGACAAGCAGACCGTTGCTCAGATGCTGACGGAAAAGAACGCCGCCGTGAACAGCTTCACGCTGTTCGTGGTGGGTGAAGGCATCGAAAAGAAGACGACTGACTTCGCCGCTGAAGTTGCCGCTGCCCGTCAGGGTTAAGCAATACGACAGGCTGTCGATCCGGTGCGCCCGCGCCGGGCGGCAGCCTGTTTTTTTGGCATGTTGCCAAGCCTGGGCCGGACGGCGGTTCCAGTGAGTCATCAGGCACATTCAGCGCAAGGCCGACACGCCTTTCTGACTGAATTTGTCGCCAGCCGTAAAATTCCACGCTGCCCCAGGGCAGCGTTTGCACAAACAAAGCTAAAATTCCGCCGAGCCGCTTCCAGGGAGTCATGGTGATGAGCAGTACAGCATATAAACGCGTTCTTCTTAAATTGTCCGGTGAAGCGCTGATGGGCGACGATGCCTACGGTATCAATCGCGCCACCATCGTTCGCATGACCGAGGAAATCGCTGAACTGGTTTCCATGGGTGTGGAGCTGGCCATCGTGATTGGCGGCGGCAACATCTTCCGTGGTGTCGCACCGGGCGCGCAAGGCATGGACCGCGCGACGGCGGACTACATGGGCATGATGGCGACCTTGATCAATGCGCTGGCCTTGCAAGATGCCATCAAAAACCGTGGCATTGACGCCCGCGTGCAATCGGCACTGCGCATCGACCAGATCGTTGAGCCTTACATCCGCCCCAAGGCATTGCGCTACCTCGAAGAAGGCAAGGTCGTGATTTTCGCGGCCGGCACGGGCAATCCCTTCTTCACCACCGATACGGCGGCTGCCTTGCGCGGCGCTGAAATTGGCGCGGAAGCCGTGTTGAAGGCGACCAAGGTTGATGGTATTTATACCGCCGATCCGCACAAAGACCCCAATGCCACGCGTTATGCAACCATCAGCTTTGACGAAGCCATCGTGCGCCGTCTGGAAGTGATGGACGCCACGGCATTTGCGCTGTGCCGTGACCAGAAACTGCCTATCAAGGTCTTTTCGATCAATAAGCCGGGCGCGCTCAAGCGCGCCGTGAGCGGCGCAGACGAAGGTACGCTGGTACACGTCTGATGCCCGGCCTGGTGTCCCGCCTGCCTTCAGGGCTGGGCGGGCGCCAGGCCGATTTCAATACAGGAGCCGCAGGCTCCTTGCCGGATATGGCGCCGCCGTGCCTTGCCGCGTGCCGGTGCTCTTGACTAGAGGAATAGAGACATGAGTGTTTCCGACATCCGCAAATCTGCTGATACCCGCATGCAGAAGTCCATCGAGGCTTTGAAGACCAATCTGTCCAAGATCCGCACCGGCCGCGCAAGCGCCGCCATCCTGGATCATGTGCAGGTGGAATACTACGGTTCGATGGTTCCCGTCAGCCAGGTTGCCAACGTCACGGTTGTCGATGCGCGCAACCTGAATGTGCAAGTCTGGGAAAAGAGCATGGTTTCTGTGGTGGAAAAAGCGATCCGTGAATCAGATCTGGGCCTGAACCCCCAGGCGCTGGGCGAAGGCATGCGTGTGCCCATGCCCGCGCTGACGGAAGAACGCCGCCGCGATCTGGCCAAAGTCGTCAAGGGTGAATCGGAAGACGCCAAGGTTGCCATCCGCAACCTGCGCCGTGAAGCTAACGATGCGCTCAAGCGTTTGGTCAAGGACAAGGAAATCTCCGAAGACGACGAACGCCGTGCGCAAGATGATGTGCAAAAACTGACGGATCGCTTTGTTGCCGAAGTGGACAAGCTGGTCAGCCAGAAAGAAGCGGAAATCATGACGGTCTGAGGTAATGCCCGCGAGCGCGCCAGATCTTCACGGAACCCGGGGGCTGGCTGCGCATCGGCTTTATCGTTTTACCTTAAGCCATGGGACGCGCTCGCAGGGCGCTGTTAAGATTCTGTCATGACATTTAGTACTACCAAGGCCATACCCGTTGTGGGTGCCATTCCCCGCCATGTCGCCATCATCATGGACGGCAACGGACGTTGGGCCACCAAACGGCATCTGCCTCGTACCGCCGGCCACGCAAAAGGTGTCCGGGCCGTACGGCGGGCAGTGGAGGCCTGCGGTCAGGCCGGCGTGGAGTATCTGACGCTGTTTGCCTTCAGCTCGGAAAACTGGCGCCGCCCGGCGGAAGAAGTGTCGCTGTTGATGCGCTTGTTCATGCAGGCGCTGGAACGCGAGGTCGATAAATTGCAAGAGCAGGGCGTGCGCCTGCGCATTGTGGGCGATGTCTCGCCTTTCGATCCGAAGCTGCGCGCGCTGATCGACGCCGCGCAGGCGCGTACCGAACACAATAGCAAACTGACACTGACCGTGGCCGCGAATTACGGCGGCCGCTGGGACGTGCTTCAGGCGGCGCAAAAGCTGATGCTGGAACCAGGACGCGATCCGCGGCAAGGGCTGTCGGAAGACGATATTTCCAAGCATCTCTGCATGGCCTGGGCGCCTGAGCCGGATCTGTTCATCCGTACCGGCGGCGAACAGCGCATTTCAAATTTCCTTATCTGGCAGCTCGCCTATACCGAGCTGTACTTCACTGACCAATTCTGGCCTGATTTCGACCGGGCCTCGCTGGAACAGGCATTCCACTGGTACGCGACACGCGAACGCCGTTTTGGCCGGACCAGCGCCCAAGTGGCTGAAACCGGGGCAGGGCAGCCATAAGCGCCAGCTCGGCGACAGGAGAAACACTCATGCTGGGAACTCGTATCATCACCGCAGTGGTTTTGCTGATCGTACTGGGCGGGG
>NZ_JBQEKA010000092.1:0-12113 GCF_052103615.1 Kerstersia sp.
TGGCCGAAGCCATACGCGCTGCCTTTCTGGAACGGCACCGCTCCAGTTCGGTCGCCTATCTGCGCCCGTGGGACGAACCGTCCGCCACACCACAGATTGAGGTGGATTTTGTGTGGCAAGGGCGGGAGTACCGCCTGTCCAAGACCTTCATGGGCCGCAAGCGTTGCCATTTGCTGATTGATGGCAAGGCGCTGGATGGCGCCGAGGCCGAGGATTATCTGGCGGAGCTGATGGGCTTTCGTTTTGCCCGTAAAGGCGCCAGTGATGCGGCGGACATGGGGGTACCTGGCTTGCTGTGGATCCGCCAGGGGGATGCGCATGAACTGACCCAGCGTGTGCGTCATGCCGGGCAGCAATTGCGTGATGCCTTGAGCGATAGCCTGGGGGAATTGTCGGCCAGTGATGGCGACGACGTACTGGCGCAGGTGCGCGAAGCGCGGGCAGCCTTGCTGCATGCGTCCACTGGCGCGCCCAAGGGGGATTACGCGGCGGCCTTGAAACAGTCGGAAAGCCTGCGCGAAGAGGTGCAAACCCTGGAGCAGCGGATTGCGCTCTTCCATGAGGATATCGACAGGTTGAGCAAACTGCGGGCCGAGCACGCCCAGGCCAGGCAGCAGCGGCCGTGGGAGCAATTGGCGCAGGAGCGCGAGCAGGCGCAGCAGCGCCTGCGGCAGGCGGAAGGCCTGGCGGAAAAACGGCAGCAGGCGGCTGGGCGGCTCAGGCAATGCCAGGCGCAGGTCAGCGCTCAGCAGTTGCGCGTGGAACACTTGCGCCAGCAGGAGCTGGCGCTGAATGAACGCCAGGCTGCGCTGCTGGCGGCCCAGCAGCGCAGCGCAGCTGCACAGACGGCCTTGCAGCGCCAGGAGCAGTTGGCGGCTCAGGCGCAGCAGGCGCGCGTCCAGGCGCAAGCGGTTCTGGATGCGGCGCGCCAGCGTGAGCGCGTGGCGGAAGTGACGCGTCAGGCACAGGCGGCGCAGCGCCAGGCGGAGCAGCTGACGGCGCGGCTGGCGCAGGCCGAGGCCGCGCAGGCCAGCTGGCGCGAGCGTGAGGCGCAGGCGCGCCAGGAGCGTGTGGCGCCTGAGGACCTCAAACGGCTGGAGCGTCTTGAGCAGGCAGCCCGTTTGGCGCACGCCCGTCTTGAAGCCGCGGCCACCACGGTTGAATATGCCTTGCATGAGGGCGCGGAAATCGCTGCGGGCGCTGAACGCCTGAGCGGTCATGGCCGGCGGACGCTGGACGAAGCCACGATCTGGGAATTGCCGGGATTGGGCAGCCTGCGCATTCTGCCAGGGGGCAGCGAGCTGGATACCCTGCGGGCAACGCATGCCGATTTGCAGCAGCAACTCGCGGGCTTGCTCCAAGAGCTGGGGGTGGCCGATACCGGCGCTGCCCAGGCGCGGGCGCGCCGCTATGATCAGTTGCAGGCGCAGGCGGAGGCTGCCCGGCAGGTTGCGGCCAGTTATGCGCCTCAGGGCAGTGCGGCCTTGCAAGAGGAGCTGGAACAGCTCAGGGAGCAATGGCAGGAGGCTGCGCAATGGCTGGCGCAAGCTCAGCATGCTGCGGACGAAAACGCCGCTGCGCCTGCGCTGGCGCAGGCAGAGGCTGAGGCAGCGGCGCAAGCGGCGCAGGGCAAACATGAGACTGCCCTGCAATCTTTGCAGGAGAGCCGCTTGCAGGCCCGTGTCAGTGATACCGAACTGGCGGCGGCGCAAACGGAAATGGAACGGGCGCAGGCCGCGCTGACAGCCCCCGAGCGGGATGCCGAGCAGCGCAAGGCCTTGATGGATCTGGCGGATGCCCGCAGCGACGCAGCCCAGGCTCAGGCCCAGCTGGAAGCGCTGGAGGCGCAATTGCTGTCGGTGGATCTTGATTTTCTGCGTCAGGATGTGCAGCGCCTGGCAGATAGCGAGTCCATACAGCGCCAGCGTTATCAGGAACGTGAACGCTTGCTGGCTGAACTGGGCAGCCGCCTGGAAACCATGGGCAGCGCCGGCCTGGAAGAAGACCTGGCAGACCGGCGCTTGCAGCTGGCGCAGGCGCAACGCCGTGCTGGCGATCTTGCCAGGCGCGCCGCAGCGCTGGATTATCTGCTGGACAGTCTGGAGACAGCGCGGGGCCGCATGATGCGGCGTTTGCATGCGCCGCTGCATAAGCATCTGGACCGTTACCTGCGCATTCTGTTTCCTGGCGCCAGCGTGGAACTTGATGACGAACTGGTGCCGGGGCAGATCCGGCGAGCGGGCAGCCAGGGGCTGGAAAGCGGCGCGCTGGCGGATCTGAGCCATGGCGCCAGAGAGCAGATAGGCGTGCTGGCGCGGCTGGCCTATGCCGACTTGCTGCAGGAAGCGGGCCGCCCCTCGCTAGTCATACTGGATGATGCGCTGGTGCATTCCGATGAAGGGCGGCTGGGGCAAATGAAGCGGGTGCTGTATGACGCGGCCAAGCGCCACCAGATCCTGATTTTCACCTGCCACCCCGGCGCCTGGGAAGATCTGGGTGTCGTGCCGCGCAGCTTGCAGGCCGCCTGAATCGCGGCGCAGCGAGGGCCAGAAGAAAAACAGCCCGTGTTTCCTGACCGGAAATACGGGCTGTTTTGATGCCAGGCCTGGCGCCGGGCTGGCGCCAGTGAACGGCCGGGGGCCGGGGCTTATTTTGAAGCGCTATTACGCAGTGCCAGGCCAAGCAGCAGCAAGGTCCAGCCCTGGAAGAGCAGGTCCAGCGCCAGGAGCAGCCCAAGCAGCCACAGACTGTTCGCAGGCCAGCCGGCAGCGATCAGAATGCCGGCCAGCAGGGTAATCAGGCCCGAGGTTGCAATCCAGCCCCAGCCTTGCTGGCTGCGGTTGTTGAACCAGAGCCAGAGCCGCATGGCACCGCTGGCAATCAGCGTGGCGCCCAGCAGCAGGGTCAGGGCGGCGGCGCCAGTAATGGGATTGATGATGGCGATCACGCCGGCGGCGGTGTATAGCAGCCCCGCGAAGCTCCACAACAGGAAGCCCGGCCAGTTTTTGATGCGCCAGGCTTGTACCAGCTGGCTGACACCCGCAATCACAATCAGCGTGCCGACGAAGACCACACTGAACACAGTCGCCGCCAGCACATGAACACTGGCGATCAGGCCCAGTACCAGCAGCAGCAGGCCGACAGTGATAAACCAGCGCCAGCTGGCCTGCAAGGATTGCAGCGCGTTGACAAGCGGCGCGGTATAGCCGGGCGGGGTGGAAGGAGACGACGGTGCAACAGGGGGCTTGCGGTCAGACATTGAACGATTCCTCGTAACGGTAACCTTATGCCATTACTTTAAAGGAATTTCACGATTTAAGGCAGGCCGCCGGAAAGATAAGGCGGTGGCGTTGAACTTGTGCGATAGACCTGCGCATGGCCTGGCCGGCCAGGCAGGGTCAGGTTCAGGCGGCGGGTTTGCCGTTCTGGCTGGCAATAAAGCGCGCAAAGGCGGCCAGCGTGGCTTCGCTGACATGGTGTTCTATGCCTTCGGCATCGCGGCGCGCGGAGTCGGGGTCCACGCCGACAGTCAGCAATAGCTGCTCGACCAGCTGATGGCGCGTGCGGCTGATATCCGCCAATTGCTCGCCAGCTTCCGTCAGGAAAATGCCGCGATAGGGCTTTTGAATGACGTACCCGGCATCCACCAGGCGCCGCAGCATCTTGGCGACGGTGGGCTGGGTGACGCCGATACGCGCGGCGATATCTACCTGCCGGGCCTCGCCCGTGTCCCGGATCAGGTCCGAGATCAACTCCACATAATCGTCCACGCGCTCCTGGCGGCGTGCTTCGCGCGCCTGGCGGAAGCTTTCCACCTGTAGCGCGGCATCCATCAGGCCCGAGGTCTTCGGGCGACAGCTTGGGTCGGTCATGGCTGATTTATCCTGCTTTTTCGTTGCTTGTATGCATCCCATCCCAGGTTAGTGATGCGCATCAGCCGCCACTATAGCGCCAAAATATATTATGGTTGATGCTATCAGTTATAGCCTGTGCTATATTTTCCTGGACGGAGGGCATCAAATGCAAATTTGATGCATCTGCATTCGCTTTATTCGCATCCATCATCAACCCAAGCAGTGAGTCATCTTCGGAGCCGGGAAATGCATAATTCAATAAGACGCAGCGTACTTGCGAGCGGATTGGCGCTGGCCTTCATGCTGGCCGGTGGCCCGGCAACCGCGGAGGAAGCGAGCAAACTGAAGGTCGTGACCACGTTCACAGTGATTGCCGATATGGCAAAAAATGTGGCGGGTGACGCGGCCATTGTCGAGTCCATTACCAAGCCCGACGCCGAGATCCATAACTACCAGGCGACGCCGGGTGATTTGCTCAAGGCGCAGGACGCGCAGCTGATTCTGTGGAACGGCCTGAATCTTGAGTTGTGGTTCGAAAAATTCTTCAAGCGCCTGAAGGATGTGCCCAGCGTGGTCGTGTCCGACGGCGTGGAACCGATCTCCATCGACGAAGGCCCCTACCAGGGCAAGCCCAATCCGCATGCCTGGATGTCGCCGTCCGCCGCGCTTATCTATGTCGATAACATCCGCGATGCCATGGCGCAGCATGATCCGGCCAATGCCGAGACGTATCGCGCCAATGCCGAGGCGTACAAAGCCAAGATCAATGCCGTGAAGGAACCTATTGTTCAGGCGCTGGCGCAAATTCCGGAAGACCAGCGCTGGCTGGCGACCAGTGAGGGCGCTTTCAGCTACCTGGCGCGTGACTTCGGTTTGAAGGAGTTGTATCTTTGGCCCATTAATGCCGATCAACAAGGCACGCCGCAACAGGTGCGCAAGATGATAGATGCCGTGCGTGAACACAAGGTACCGGCGGTCTTCAGCGAAAGCACGATTTCACCGGCACCGGCGCAACAGGTGGCGCGTGAAACCGGCGCCGATTACGGCGGCGTGCTGTATGTGGATTCGCTGAGCGAACCGTCGGGTCCGGTGCCGACCTATCTGGATCTGCTGCAAGTTACTTCGGAAACGATTGCCAAAGCGCTGAAAAAATGAAGCCAGCATTGACCACAAGCCTGGGTGCCGGGCTGACGCAGTCCGGGCATGCGCCGCATGCCTATTCCTTGATGGCCGCCGCAGGCGCGCCGGCGGCAGGCGGCATGTCTGCCGCATCCGGCGGGCCATTGCCCCAGGCAGAGGAAGGGGCAGGGCTTGAGGTCAAGGATGTCACGGTGACATACCGCAATGGCCATACGGCCCTGCGTAATGCCAGTTTCGCCATTCCCACCGGCACGATTGCCGCGCTGGTGGGGGTGAACGGCAGCGGCAAATCGACGCTGTTCAAGTCCATCATGGGCTTTTTGCGGGTGTCGCAGGGGCGCATCAAAGTCTTGCAGCAGGATGTCCGCGCTGCCATGCGGCGCAATCTGGTGGCGTATGTGCCCCAGAGCGAAGATGTGGACTGGAACTTCCCCGTGCTGGTCGAAGATGTCGTCATGATGGGACGCTACGGACACATGGGGTTTCTGCGCCGGCCGCGTCTGGCCGACCGCGAAGCCGTGACGCAGGCCCTGGAACGGGTGAATATGCAGGCCTTCCGGCACCGCCAGATCGGCGAGCTGTCCGGCGGGCAGAAAAAGCGGGTATTTCTGGCGCGGGCGCTGGCTCAGGATGCGCAGGTCATTCTGCTCGATGAGCCCTTCACCGGGGTGGATGTCAAAACGGAAGACGCCATTGTGTCCTTGCTCAAAAGTTTGCGCGAAGAGGGCAGGGTGATGCTGGTGTCCACGCACAACCTGGGCAGCGTGCCGGAGTTTTGCGACCGGACCATTCTGATTAACCGCACAGTGCTGGCCTATGGGGCGACCCGGGATGTCTTTACCCGGGAAAACCTGGAAAAAACCTTTGGCGGGGTATTGCGCCACTTCAACCTGCCGACCTCGGATGCCGATGGCGGCGTCATGGGTATCGTGACCGATGATGAACGCCCGCTGGTGCTGCGCGATGGCCGTTCGACGGTGCGCGGCAAGGATCACGAAGAGACGCCTGGCGGGGAGCAGTGATGGCGACACTGCTGATGCCGTTTCAGTACGAGTACATGCTCAATGCCATGTGGGTGTCTGCGCTGATTGGCGGCGTGTGCGCGTTTTTGTCCTGCTATCTCATGCTCAAGGGCTGGTCGCTGATTGGTGATGCGCTATCGCATTCCATCGTGCCAGGGGTGGCCGGCGCCTATATGCTGGGGCTGTCTTTTTCCCTGGGCGCTTTTTTCTCGGGCGCCCTGGCGGCGGGCGCCATGATGTTCCTGAACCAGCGCACGCGTCTCAAGGAAGATGCCATCATCGGCTTGATCTTCTCATCCTTTTTCGGCCTGGGCCTTTTCATGCTGTCGCTCTCGCCAGCGTCCGTGAATATCCAGACCATCATTCTGGGTAATGTGCTGGCGATCACGCCGGGCGATACCTTGCAACTTGCGCTGATTGGCGGCATTACGCTGCTGGTGCTGCTGCTCAAGTGGAAGGATTTGCTGGTGACTTTCTTTGATGAAAATCATGCGCGCTCCGTCGGGATTTCGACCACAGCGCTGAAAGTCCTGTTCTTTGCCTTGCTCTCGGCGTGCGCGGTGGCAGCCATGCAGACGGTCGGCGCTTTCCTGGTCATCGCCATGATCGTGACGCCGGGCGCGACCGCCTATCTGTTGTCCGACCGGTTTCACCGCGTCATCCTGATTGCGGTCAGCATCGGCGTGGTTAGCAGTTTCTGCGGCGCCTATGCCAGTTATTTCCTGGATGGCGCGACGGGCGGCGTGATTGTGGTGGCGCAAACCACGCTGTTTGTGCTGGCCTTTGTGTTCGCGCCGCGCCATGGCATTCTGGCCGCCAGGCGGCGCGGCCGGCGCACGGCAGGTTTGTCCCCGGCCTCGGCGGGAGAGGCATGATGCTTGATACCCTGATGTTGCCGTTGCGGCTGGACTTCATGCAGTACGCCCTGGCGATTGCGGTGCTGGTCGCTGTGCCGGCTTCCTTATTGTCTTGCTTTCTGGTGCTCAAAGGCTGGGCGCTGATTGGTGACGCCATCGCCCACGGGGTGTTTCCCGGGGTCGTGATTGCCTACATGCTGGGCCTGCCTTATGCCGTGGGGGCATTCTCCGCCGGGATGGTGTGCGCGCTGGCTACGGGCTATATCGCCGACAACAGCCGGATCAAGAAAGATACGGTGATGGGCGTGGTCTTTTCCGGCATGTTCGCCATCGGCCTGCTGCTTTACACCAGCATCCGCAGCGATGTGCATCTGGACCATATTCTGTTTGGCGATATTCTGGGCGTCGATGCGGAAGACTTGCGCGGCAGCGGCTTGATTGCGCTGGCGATAGGGGCCTGGATATTGTTCAAATGGCGTGAGCTGCTGGTGCATGCCTTTGACCCGATACAGGCCCGCACCATTGGCCTGAAAGTCGGTGTGCTGCATTACGGGCTGTTGGCGGCCGTGTCGCTGGCGGTCGTCGGCGCCTTGCACGCGGTGGGCATCATTCTGGCGATTTCCCTGCTGATTGCGCCGGGGGCCATTGCCTATCTGCTGACGCGCACCTTTGGCTATATGCTGGTTACGGCGGTGCTGATAGGCGTGGTTTGCGCGCTGGGCGGCGTGTATCTGAGTTTCTTCATCGACAGCGCGCCAGCGCCCACCATCGTATTGCTGCTGACCGTGCTATTCATTATTGTGCTGCTGGGCACCATGCTGCACCAGCGGCGCGTTCAGGCTAGCGGCCAGGCGGCGCCTCAGGACGCCTGACTGGGTGGCGCAGCCGGGCGGGGGCCGGGCTGCGCAGCGGGCGTCACGGACAGGGCAGATCCTGGTAGTGCACGATGACACCGGATTCACTGGCCAGAATGACGCCATAGCCGGGCGCTTCGCTGCTGCGCATGTGCGCGGCCTGGCCCAGGCGCAAGGCGGTCTGATGATTGCTGCCTTTGACGGTGCTGAAAGGCAGGCCGCGCCAGCTGCCTGAAATATGCCGGTGCACATGGCCGCAAAACAAATGCCGTACATTGGCATGCCGGTTCAGCACGGCATGGAACGCGTCGGCATTGTCCAGGCGGCAGTTATCCAGCGGGGGCATGCCGACGTCAAATGGCGGATGATGCATGAAAATATAAACGGCATCGTCCGCGGCGTCGCGGAGCTGCGCGTCCAGCCACGCCAGGCGCGAGTGGCAGAGGTGGCCGCTGGATTTTCCTTCATCCAGGGTGTCGAGCAGCAGAAGCCGGTGCGGCCCGTGCTGCACCAGATACTGTTGAAAGGGGCTGCTGCCGCGCGAGTATGGCGCCAGGTGGCGGCGGAATTCCTCGCGCCGGTCATGATTGCCCAGCATGAGGTGCAGCGGCAGCGTTTGCGTTTGCAGCAGTTGGCCCAAGGCCTGGTAGGCCGCAGCCTCGCCGCGGTGTGTCAGGTCGCCAGTCAGAATGATGCCGCAAGCGTCGGGGTGTTCGGCCGTGGCGTGCTCCAGCAGCAAACGCAGCCGCTCCAGAGGATCCGAGCCGTGCAATGGCTGCCCGGGCAAGGTCAGATGTGAATCACTGATCTGGATAACTTTCATGCAGATGCCGCCGCAGCAGGAAAGTGCTAAAAGATAAGCTCGAAAAATAACAGTTTGATGACCACAGGCCCGCGAGCCGCATGGATGCACAGTCTGCCACTGGCAGCAGGTGCCGCCGCGTGGCCTGGTGTGCCGGGGCCGGAGTGTTTTTATGTCAGTTGCAGTGAGTTCAGTGCGTGCCGGTTTTGCCAGGCATTCAGGGCAGGCCAGCCTGGCAGTGCCGCTTTGCCGCGCCGCCTGGCAGGCGCAGGATGCGTTCGCCGCCGGTTCTGACCCCAGGCCGGAACCGCCGGAAGCGCCTGGCCCGAACGAATGTTGTGAAAGCGGCTGCGTGCCCTGTGTCTATGACCTCTATGCGGAAGCCATGCAGGAATACCGCGAAGCGCTCGCCGCCTGGGAACAGCGCCAGGCCGGCGGGCAGGAAACGGCGAACTAAACTTCCGCAGCCGGGGGGGCTGGCCGCAAGGGCGCAGGCATGCCGCCAGCCGGCGCTACCAGCATGGTAGAGGGCGAGCTGAGCGCAATACCGGCTTCACGCAGGCGGCGCAGGCTGTCGAACAGCACCCGGCTGCGGGTGGCATAGGCAACGCGTGGCGAAGAGACATACGCCACGGCATTGAATAGCAAGCCGTTGTTGGCAATGTCGTCCAGATAGACTTCCGGGCTGGGCGTTTTCAGAATGGCAGGCTCATGCGCCAGCGCTTCCAGCAAAATGGCGCGCGCCTTGGCGGTATCCGTGTCCAGCGGCAGCGGCAATTTGATCTGGACCCGGCCCAGCGCATTGAGGGGCGTGACGTTGCGGACGACCTTGGTGATGAACTCGGAATTCGGCACTACCAGGCGGGAGCGGTCGCTCATCTGGATTTCTGTCGCGCGGACATTGATGCGGCGGATGTCGCCCTCCAGGCCGCTGAGCGAGACCCAATCGCCGACTTTCACCGGGCGTTCGGTCAGCAGGATCAGGCCTGAGACAAAGTTCTGGACGATGGCTTGCAGGCCGAAACCGATACCGACTGACAGGGCGCTGGCGATCCAGGTGACCCGCTCCAGGCCGACGCCGCTGGCCGATAGCGCTGTAGCCACGACGATGACATAACCCAGATAACCCGCCAAGGTGCTGGTCGAGGACTGCATGCCAGGCTCCATGCGGGTGGCTGGCAGCAGGTGATGGGCGAGCCAGTGCTGCATGGCCTTGATGGCCGCAATGCCGAGCAACAGCAGCATCAGGCCCTGGATGATGGCGGCCGGGCGCAGGCGAATATCGCCTATGGACAGGCTGCCGCGCAGGCGTTCCAGGTGCTCATAGATATCCAGCGGCCCTTGGCCGTAGGGCGCGAACAGCAGCAGCAGGCCGCACAGCGCAATGCTCATCTGGATAATACCGGCAAGCAGCACCAGCCAGGGGCGCAGCGGCGTGTCTTCCCGGCTGTCGGCGCTGTCTTTGGGGGACGAGCCGCTGCCTTGCAGAATGGGCAGCTGGGAAAGATCCGTGGCTGTGATGGAAAGCAGGAAGGCCGTGCCCAGCACGACGCTGCTCCAGATGATTTGCTTCAGAATGAAGGTTGCCAGCGCGACATACCCCACCAGCAAACTGGCCAGACTGAAGAGCAGGGCAATCCAGGCCAGCGCCAGCACCAGGCCGCGGCGGCGGATAATAAGGCGGGTCAGCCAGGGCGCGTCGCTCAGGGTTTTGCTGTCCGGCGTGCCGCGCTGCAATTGCGAGAGTCTTTTCAGTACGCCGCCCAGTACCAGGATCAAGGCCAGGCCAGCCAGGCTGTGAATCAGAATGATGATGGACAGGCGCACGCTGGCGAATGCCGCCAGATTTTCTGCCAGCCAGGTCAGGCCGATAAATAGCGCGGCGCAGAACGGCAGGTGGCGCAAGGCCTGAGCGGTGCTGTCCTGCATGGCCAGCAGGCGCCATGAGGCGTGGCGCGGCATCAGCAGGCCCTGGCCCAGGCCGATGATATAGCCGCAGAAGCCGACAGTCCCTATCATGGCGCTGATAAAGTCGCGTGTCGGGCTGGCGGTCTGAGACACCCAGCCTAGCCCCAGATTGAGGCCTTCCAGCAGCAGGGTGGGGACGGCGACGGCCAGCAGGACGCGGGTCCAGCCATGGACGGCGCGCCGCAGGCGGCCAGGCGGAACCTGAGTGGCGCTGTAATGCCAGAAGCGGCGTTGCAACATGGCGCCAGCGGCCAGCATGAAAATAAGCCAGGCCCCGGCGGCCGCCCACTGCCAGGCCGTCAGGCTGGCCAAGGTGTTGCCGGTTTCTGCCAGCAGGCCGCGCGAGCGCATGGTATCGAGCGGTGTGGTGCTCGCCAGATCTGCCCAGAAGGCGGCAGAAAGAATCGTATAGCTGCGCTGCCCCAGGCGGGCATTGAATAGATCGCGGCGCTGGGCGGCGATGCTTTCCAGGGCCTGGGTAGCATCCAGCGCAATCAGGTTGGCCAGGCGAGCCTGGGCTTCCAGCCCGCTGGCTGCGCTATCCAGGCGTTTGCGTTCATCGGCCAGGACGGCCTCTTCGCCGGCGCCTTCGGGGGCATTGCCCAGTTCGCGCTGGCGCTCCTGCAGGTTGGCCAGGGCCGGGGTAATTTCCAGGCTGGCGTCGCTGGCCTGGCGATAGGCCTGCAAGGCATCCAGGCGCAGCGTCTGCAGGTGTTCGTCAGTCGGGGTTTCCTGGACCTGCGCTTTGATGTTGTCGATGCGGGAACGGGCATCGTGCAGCTGCGCCGTCCAGGGAAACTCCGGCGCAGCCTGACGAGCCGGGGCCGCTGCCGCGGCTGGCAAGCTGCTGCCCAGCCAGCAGGCCAGGCAGAATAGCCAGAACAGCACCGGGCGCAGAACCGGCATGGAGACGAAACGAAACGTGTGCATGTCGGTCCTTGATGGCCCTGATGAAACGCCGTGCTTGCGTTATCCGGCGCTTAGCCCGAATTACGCAGGCCCGAGGCAATGCCGTTGATGGTCATGTGAATGGCGCGCTGGTTGCGTTCCAGTGCCTTGCCGCCGGCTTTGCTGCTGGCGGCGCGCAAACGGCGCAGCAGCTCGACTTGCAGGTGGTTCAAGGGGTCGATATAGGCAAACCGGGCGGCCAGCGAGGCTTCCAGGTCAGGCGCCGTGGCCAGCAGCTGGCGTTGCGTGACTTGCTCAAACATTTGCAGCGTCAGCTCATATTCACGCGCAATCTGTCCGAAGATGGCATCGCGCAGTTTCCGGTCTTCGACCAGATCGGCATAACGCCGCGCAATATCCAGATCGGTCTTGGCGAGCACCTGCTCCATATTGGAAAGCAGCGTGGCGAAGAAAGGCCAGGTCGCGGCCATATCGCGCAGTTGCGCCAGGCGCGCAGGCGCCGTGGCCGGACTGCCTCCCGCGCCTTGTTCGACGTAAGCATGCAAGGCGCTGCCCACGCCGTACCAGCCCGTCAGCGGCAGGCGGCACTGCGCCCAGGAGAAACTCCAAGGAATGGCGCGCAGGTCTTCGATGCGTTGGGTCGCTTTGCGCGAAGAGGGGCGGGAACCGATGTTCAGGCCGGGGATTTCGCGGATAGGCGTGGCAGT
>NZ_JBQEKA010000093.1:0-12077 GCF_052103615.1 Kerstersia sp.
GAGACCAGGCCGCTCTCATAGTCATCCACCCAGGCCAGCGCGCCGTACCAGGCCAGAATGCCGAACATCAGCATGCCGCACAGCAAGGCATAGACCCGCTGCCAACACTGCATCCGCCAGGGCATGCGTTCCGCCAGCGCCAGCATGGCCAGATGCAGGCTGCGCGAAAAAGCCGTCGCGGTGCCAATAAAGGTCATGACGACAACCAGAAATACCGAAATTTCTTCCGTGAAGGCAAAAGACGCATTGGTCAGATAACGCGTCGCGACATTCAGCAAGGTAATGACGCACAGCACAGCCATGATGCCCGCTGCCAGGGCTTCCTCCAGATGGAAGCCCTGGCCTGAGCCGGCAGGCACTGGCACATTCTCCGATGATTCACCAGACATAATCCCAATCCAAACAAAACCAGCCGCGCCTGCGGCTGGTTTTCCTGCGGCAACACGCCGCGATTCCCCGGCCGCCTGGCTGGCGGCCCCGCATCAACGGCTGGCAGCCACTTCCTGCTGTGCCTTGCGTACCAGCTCTTCCCCTATGGTTTTGGACCATTTTTCGAGCACCGGCTGCGTCGCCTGAGCGAACGCCGCTTTTTCCTCATCGCTGAGCAGCGTGACTTGCACGCCCTGCGCGATGGCCTGCTGAATCAGGGCGTCATCACCAGGGCTGACGCCCTGGCGGGTGGCGGCAACCTCATTACGGGCCGCCTCCAGGGCTGCCTGGCGCACGATTTCACGGTCTTCGGGCGACCAGCTGTCCCAAGCCTTGGCCGATACCGCAAACACCAGGGGGTCATTCACATAATTCCATTTGGTCAGGTAGGTCTGGCCCAGCGTGTGCATCTTGGCGCCCACGAACAGTGAAATCGGATTTTCCTGGCCATCGACCACTCCGCTTTGCAGCGCGGGCTGCGCATCGGCAAAAGTCATTTGGGTCGGGTTGGCGCCCAGCGCGGTATAGATATCATTGAATATCGGCGACCCAACGACCCGGAATTTCAGGCCTTTCAGATCCTCGGGCTTGCGGATTTCATGCTTGGAATTACTGATCTCACGCGCCCCGTTTTCCCCCCAGGCCAAAGGAACCACTCCGCGCTTGCGCACAATCTCGAAGAGTTCATCGGCGACCGCGCCGCTGGTCAAAGCATCGAAAGCCTTGTCGTCCGGCACCAGAAACGGCAGCAGAAACAGATTCAGCTCCTTGACGTGCGGCGACCAATTGATGACTGACGACACATTGAAATCAATCCCGCCCTGGCGCAAAGCCGTGAATTCGCGTGTGGTTTCCCCGCCCACCAGCGACGAGCCGGGATACCACTTCACCTGAATGCGGCCGTCGGTGCGTTCATTGACCAGGCGCGCCCACTCCTGCGCCCCGCGCCCTAGCGGAAAAGCGTCATTGACGTTGGTAGATAAGCGGTATTCCTGCTTGTAATCCGCCGCGGCGGCAAGCCCGGCGGCGCTCAGGAACAAAGATAAAACGGCAGCGGGCACGGCTGCGTAACGGAACAGCGTCTTCATGAGACAGTCTCCACACGGGAATGATTGAGCAAGGCAGCCGCCGTCGCGCGGATCCTGCCGGCGTCGATGCGTGATTCGTTTTCCAATACTGGCGCATAGCCCACCGGAATGCGCGGCGCGCCCAAACGGGCGACCCTGGCACCGGTGTGTTCGGCTACCGTGGCGGCCACTTCCGCACCGAAGCCCCCGGCCTGCACCGCTTCATGCACAACCAGCAAATGACCGGTGCGCGCCGCCGACGCCAGCACCGCTTCCTGGTCCCAGGGCCAAATGGTGCGCAGGTCCAGCACTTCCGCGCTGATGCCTTCCGCCGCCAGTTGTTCCGCAGCCTGCTCGCAGGCCTGAACCTGGCGTGACCAGGACACCAGCGTGACATCACTGCCCGCCCGCACCACCCGCGCTTGACCCAAAGGCACGATGGCGCCCGGCGTCACCGCGCCGGTGCTGCCCCATAGTTCCTTGTGTTCCATATAAATCACCGGATCACCGGACGCGAGCGCGGCATGCAACAGCCCATAGTTGTCCGCCGGTGTCGCTGGCGTCACGACCGTCAGCCCTGGAATATGGGCAAACCATGACTCCAGCGACTGCGAATGCTGCGCTGCCGATGCGCCCCACAATCCGATGGGCATGCGCGCCACCAGCCCTACCCGGCCCTGCCCACCGAACATAAAGCGGTTTTTCGCGGCCTGATTGACGATTTCATCAATGGCGCACAAGGCAAAATCCACCACCCGCAATTCCACAACGGGCTTGAGCCCCGCCAGGGCCATGCCTACCGACGCGCCGACAATCGCAGCCTCGGAAATCGGGGTATCAACAATTCGCTGCTCGCCAAAACGCTGAACCAGGGGCTGATTATCGGTATCCCGATACTGCCCGAACACGCCGCCGCGCCCCAGATCTTCACCCAGAGCCACTACCGTCGGGTCAGCCTCCATGGCCTCGCTCAAGGCCAGGGCCGCCGCCTGCGCGTAACTCAGATTCAAGATGCTCATCGCCATACTCCTTCACCGGTCGTCGTGATATCCGCATAGGCGTCCGCGGCCTCAGGGAAAGGATCGTCCTGTGCCGCCGCCAGTGCGGCGTCTATCTCTGCGCGCGCCTCGGCCTCGATGCGCACCGCTTCATGCAGCAGGCCACGCGCTTCCAGCCGCTGGCGCGCCCGCAGCAAAGGATCCCGCGTCAGGGCTGCTGCCACTTCTGCCGGGTCCCGGTAGGTGCCTGGATCCACCGACACATGGCCTTTATGGCGGTCCGTCATCGCATGCAGCAGCCGGGGCCCCTGTCCGGCACGAATCTCGGCAATCCATTGCGCCGCGGCGGCGGCCACCGCCTCGACATCGTTGCCATCCACTTTCCGTGCCGGCACGCCCAAAGCCTGCGCCCTGGCACTGGCGCCTTCGCCCGCCGTCATGGGCGCGCTGGCCGTGGTCGCGGAAATGCGGTTGTCCTCACACACGAATAACACGGGTAATTGATAGACCACGGCCCAATTCAGCGCTTCCAGAAAGGGGCCGCGATTAATGGCGCCATCGCCAAAAAAAGAAACGGCAATCGCATTCACGCCGCGCAATTTCAATGCCTGAGCCGCCCCGACGGCAATTGGCAAACCCGCCGCGACCACGCCATTGGCGCCCAGCATGCCGACGGAAAAATCCGCAATATGCATGGAGCCGCCTTTGCCTTTGTTATAGCCAGTCGCGCGGCCGAATAATTCGGCCATCATGCGTTTGCTATCCGCGCCTTTCGCCAGCGTATGACCATGCCCTCGGTGCGTGGAAGTCAGGAGATCTTCCGGCTGCAAATGGGCGCATACCCCTGCGGCCACGGCCTCCTGGCCAGTCGATAAATGCAGCGGCCCGCGCACCAGCGCCGGTTTGCTCGACGCCGACAGCCCCCATGCCTGCACGCCGCCCTGGCTGGCGACTTCTGCCGCATCCTCGAAGGCGCGAATCCGGACCATCGTCCGGTAAAGTTCCAATAGCTCTGCCATACACCCGGTGTTTCATAACCAATAGAATTAAATTCATTCCATATCAATCAATAAATGAAATGAAGCCGGGCACAACAATAGCAGCCGCTATTTATGAATAAAACGAATTTTGAATTATGTCCTTATATCCGCCGTGATCCATTCCATGATTTAAATAGGCCATCAAATAACTTTAAGGGATATTGATTACAGCACTTCATTAAAATAATTATTTGCTGCTCATGTTTTCCGGCCCGGGCAATCTTCGCAGGCATAAAAAAAACCGGCCTGGCAGGCCGGTTTTCTCAGGGTATGAGCCGTCTCACACTTTGGCGCGGTAAAAGCACTTCCACAATACCGCCGCTGTGACCCCGCAAATTGCCATGGCCAGCGTCATCGGATAAGCCGTACCATTCTGGGTCGCCGCCACCAGGCTGCTCACGACAAACGCAAAAGTGAACTGCAGCACGCCTATCAAGGCCGAGCCGCTGCCGACGTGCTGCATGCTGGCGCGCAAGGCCACCGCCGCGGCGTTGGCGCCAATAAAACCCAAGGTGCTGATCGTCAGCCACAGAGGCACGAACAACAGCGGCAGGCTATGCAGACTGACCGCCAGCACCGTGCAGACACCCGCCACGGCGTTCACACGCAAGGCCCAGGCCAGCAGATGGGCTGGCGGATGGCGCCGCAACAAACGGCGATTGATGGATGCCCCCACAATCAAGGCGCAGGCAATCGCGGCAAACAGCAAGCCGTAGGTCTGTTCATCCGCCCCATGCAGCTGCATGAAGACAAACGGCGAACCGGTAATGAACGCAAACATGCAGGCCTGGGCCATGCCGCCCAGAATGGCCGGCACTACAAACCCCCGCATGGCCAGCAAATGCCCCCAGATGCGGAACACCCCGCCCAGGCTGATACGGCGGCGGGCCTCAGGGGGCAGCGTTTCCGGCAAATAACGCCAGGCCAGCGCCCAGCACACCATGCCAAACAGCAGCATGATGACAAACACGGCGCGCCAGCCGAAATGCGTCACCACAAAGCCGCCGACAATGGGGCCGAGAATAGGCGCCAGCGTCACGATGGCCATCATGAGTGACAAGGCGCGCGCGCTTTCCCGGTCATCATAGAGATCACGGATAATGGCCCGCCCGATCACCATGCCTGCCGCGCCGCCCGCCGCCTGCAAAAAGCGCAGCAACATGAACCAGCGGATATCCGTCACCATCAGGCACAGCACGGTCGCCAGCACATACAGACTGATGCCGACCATCAAGGGCCGCAGACGGCCGTAACGATCTATCATCGGCCCATACACCGCCTGCCCGCATGCCAGCCCCAGGAAAAACACGGACAGCGATCCCTCGACCCCGCCTTCCGGCACGGAAAAATATTTTTCCAGCAAATGGAATGCGGGCAAATACATATCGGTTGCCAGCGGGGCGAACGCCGTCAGCATTGCCAGAATGACAATGATGCCGCCGGAGGATACTGCCTGTTTTTGCCTATTGATGGGCTCAGCCATTGATTCTTCCTGATTGAAACGACAAGCGCCAGCCCTGCGGCTGGCGCCCTTTGCACCATGCATGATACGGAGATAACCGCGCCAGTGTCACCCGCAGCCGCCTGTGCCGGGCTGCCAGCGCTACCGGGCCAGCGCCTGCCTCTGCACGAAGTTGGACTGACTGTCCTGAGTTACGATGCGAAATCCACTACCGCTATACCAGGCCGGCATCTGTGTTCCGGCCGCCCTATCTGGAATTCCGGCATCATGTCACCCACCGTCGCCAGCTACTGCTATCTGCTGATCGCCATCATCGCCGAAGTCATTGCCACTTCCACGCTCAAGCTTTCCCAGAGTTTTACCCGCCCCTGGCCCAGTCTCATCACCATACTGGGCTACGGTATTGCCTTTTACTGCCTGTCGCTGGCGCTGCGCACCATGCCGACCGGCATTGCCTATGCCATCTGGTCTGGGCTAGGCATCGTCCTGATTTCCATCGTGAGCTGGCTGTTTTTCAAACAAGCCCTGGACCTGCCCGCCATCATCGGCCTGGCACTCATTATTGCTGGCGTGCTGGTGATCAATGTCTTTTCCAAAAGCATCGCCCACTGAATTGCCTGATTGGCCTACCGGTCCGCGCCGCCATCCGGCAGCGCCTTCTTAGCGCGGCGCGCCTATCGGCTGATAGCCCTGCCAAGCAGGCCGGGCCGGCTGGCCATCGGGATTGGCAGTCAAATGGATATGCCAGCCATCCAGCTCGCCCAGCATCAGGCAATCGTCCACATCCTTCAGGTTGTCCCGGTGCTGATGCCCGCTCCCCGTCAACAGACAGGCCAAGGCCCGGTTTTTCGCTGCCGCGGCATCCGGCGCCACGAACAAGCCATATTCATGCTGCTCGGCCAGCGTGTCAGGCCGGTAACCGCCAACGTTGACAAAAAACAGCCGGGGCTGCTCCGCCGCCGGCGCCTGCGGGCGCAGACAGACATCATAACCGTCTGCCCAGGCAATCACACTGTAGCCATCGACATGAATCTTGTCCGGGTCGCCAAACCAGGCGGCCCGCAATAACGGCCATGCCGCTTCCGGCTGAGCCACCGCGGCAAACTGAATGTCATGAACTTCGATATTGGAACGGCCGGCATTGCCGCCGATATAGAACATGTGCAGCTGAACCAATTTTTTTCCCGGATAGTCAACAAAGCCTGGCGCGGAGACGCCACCACATTCATTCAAACAGAAACACGGCAAAACGGAAAAGCCGGTTCCCGCAAAAACAGGAACCGGCTTCTGAACCTCTGCCCGGCCATCATCCGCCTGCCATCAGGCAACGGATACACCGCCAGAGAAACGCTGGGCAGCCCGCACCGGCACAGGGCCGGCGGCAGCTGCCGCTTTATTCGAACGGTACTTCTCCGACTGCTTGCGCAGCACTCTCGCCGGGCTCGGATTCATCGACTTTTTCCCGAAGTTCCTTGCCCGCCTTGAAATGCGGAACCTTTTTGCCGGGAACCATGACAGGTTCACCGGACTTGGGGTTGCGGCCCACACGGGCCGCACGCAGGGACAGGGAAAAGCTCCCGAAGCCCCGTATCTCGATACGCTGACCCGAGGCAAGCGCCTGGGTCATGGCATCAAGGACGGTCTTGACCGCATAGTCTGCATCCCTGGCGGCAAGCTGGGGATAGCGTGCCGCCAGGATGGCGATCAATTCCGACTTCGTCACCGCGTCTTAACCGTTGTCGCGCTGGAGATCCAGCTTGGCCTTCAGCAGCGCGCCCAGGTTCGTCGTACCCGACGAAGCGCTGGCTTCGGACATGCGCTGGATGGTTTCAGCGGTTTCAGCGTTGTCGCGAGCCTTGATCGACAGCTGGATCGAACGCGTCTTGCGGTCGATGTTGATGATCATGGCGTCGATGTTGTCACCAGCCGTCAGGGCGGTGGTTGCATCTTCGACACGGCCTTGCGAGATCTCGGAAGCGCGCAGGTAGCCTTCGACGTCAACCGACAGGGTCACAACAGCGCCCTTGGCTTCAACCGACTTGATGGTACCTTGAACCACGGCGCCCTTTTCATAGGTCGCGACGTAGTTGTTGAACGGATCGCCTTCCAGCTGCTTGATACCCAGCGAGATGCGTTCCTTCTCGACGTCGATGCCCAGAACCACGGCGTCAACTTCGTCGCCCTTCTTGTAGTTGCGCACGGCTTCTTCGCCCGTTTCCGCCCACGACAGGTCGGACAGGTGAACCAGGCCGTCGATGCCGCCTTGCAGGCCGACGAACACGCCGAAGTCGGTGATCGACTTGATCGCGCCACGGACCTTGTCACCGCGCTTGAAGTTCGAGGAGAACTCTTCCCACGGGTTGGCGCGGCATTGCTTCATGCCCAGCGAGATACGGCGGCGGTCTTCGTCGATTTCCAGAACCATGACTTCGACTTCTTCGCCCAGGGTGACAACCTTGCGCGGATCGACGTTCTTGTTGGTCCAGTCCATTTCGGAAACGTGCACCAGGCCTTCGATGCCGGCTTCCACTTCCACGAACGCACCGTAGTCGGTCAGGTTCGTGACCTTGCCGAACAGGCGGGTGCCTTGCGGGTAGCGGCGGGCCAGACCGATCCAGGGATCTTCGCCCAGTTGCTTGACGCCCAGGGAGACGCGGCTCTTTTCCTGGTCGAACTTGAGCACCTTGGCTTCGACTTCCTGACCCACTTGCAGGACTTCGGAGGGGTGACGGACACGGCGCCATGCCATGTCGGTGATGTGCAGCAGGCCGTCGATACCGCCCAGGTCAACGAACGCGCCGTAGTCGGTGATGTTCTTGACGATACCCTTGACCACTGCGCCTTCGTGCAGGGTTTCGAGCAGCTTCTGACGATCTTCGCCCATGGTGGCTTCGAGCACGGCGCGACGCGACAACACGACGTTGTTGCGCTTGCGGTCGAGCTTGATGACCTTGAACTCCATGGTCTTGCCTTCGTACGGCGTCGTGTCCTTGACGGGACGCAGGTCAACCAGCGAACCCGGCAAGAAGGCGCGGATGCCGTTGGTCATGACCGTCAGGCCGCCCTTCACCTTGCCGGTGATGGTGCCAGTGACCAGTTCATTGTTTTCGAGCGCCTGCTCCAGTTGCAGCCAGGCCGACAGGCGCTTGGCGCGGTCACGCGACAGGATGGTGTCGCCGTAGCCGTTTTCGAGGGAGTCGATCGCGACGGAAACGAAGTCACCCGGTTGGACTTCGACTTCGCCCTGATCGTTCAGGAACTCTTCCAGGGGAATCAGCGCCTCGGACTTCAGACCGGCGTTGACAACAACGAAGTTGTGGTCGATGCGCACGACTTCAGCGCTGATGACCTCGCCGGAACGCATGTCCTGGTTCTGGACGCTTTCGGCAAACAGATCGGCGAAGCTTTCGCCGGCTTGAATAATGGAAGAATTGGCAGACATTGAGAATCCACAGCGGCCCGAGGGCCGTTTGTTACACGCCCGGCAGGGGATCAGCCGGCCAGGCGGAGTTCACGGAAAGCCCGGGCGGCCCTTGCGGCCCCTAGGCAACGATTTCGGACCAAAGCTGCAATATGGCCCGGGTGGTTTCCTCGGCCGTCCAATCGGACGAATCGAGGGTAATAGCATCCTGCGCAGCCACTAGCGGCGCCACGCTGCGATGGGTATCGCGCGCGTCGCGCTCGCGCATGTCGCGCAAAATATCCTCTAGATTAGCAGAAATCCCTTTGTCACTCAACTGCTTAGCCCTGCGCCGCGCACGCGCCTCGGCGCCAGCCACCAGGAATATCTTCAATGGCGCATCCGGAAACACGATGGTACCCATATCACGGCCATCGGCGACCAGGCCCGGCGCGCAGCGGAAGGCCCGCTGGCGGTCCAGCAGCGCTTCACGGACAGCAGGCAGCGCCGCAATGCGCGACGCCCGGTTACCGACCGCTTCCTGGCGGATGGTTTCCTCCACCCGCCCGCCATCCAGCCAGATCGCACCGTTTTCAAAGCGCACATCCAGATTCCGCGCCGCCTGCGCCAGACCATTCAGGTCATCGTCACCGATAGCTGCCCGGGTTGCGGCCAGCGCCGTCAGCCGGTACAGCGCGCCGCTGTCGAGCACTTGCCAGCGCAGCGCATTTGCCACGGCCTGCGCCACCGTCCCCTTGCCCGACGCCGTCGGGCCGTCGATGGCGATGACCGGCGCCGGAGCGGCGCTGGCGGCAATAGACGCGGTTTGGGAATTGCTCATGAAACAACACTCCTGCTACGCCACCAGGCGCGCATAAACATCAAAATAATCTGGGAAAGTCTTGCTGACGCAGCCCGGATCCATAATGCGTACCGGTACCGGGCCAAAGGCTGCCAGCGAAAAACACATGGCCATGCGGTGATCATCCCAGGTGCCGATGGCAGCAGGCCGCCACTGTCCCGGCGCAGGCGGCACCACCTCAAGCCAATCCGGCCCCGACGTTGCCGTCGCGCCCAGTTTGCGCAATTCGGTTTCCATCGCATGAATGCGATCCGTTTCCTTGACCCGCCAGCTGCCAATGTTGCGCAAACGACACGGTCCGTCGGCAAACAAGGCCAATACGGCCGTCGTCATAGCGGCATCAGGGATCAGATTGAAATCCATATCAAAGGCGCGCAAGCGGCCGCCTTCGGCCACATTGACACCTGACGCCTCCATCCAGTCATCTCCGCACCGGATGGTGGCGCCAATCTGCGCCAGCGTATCGGCAAAGCCAATATCGCCCTGCACACTGCGCGCGCCTACCCCTTCCACCCGCACCGGCCCGCCCCCAATCGCGCCCAGCGCCAGGAAATAGGACGCGCTGGAAGCATCACCCTCGACCAGGTAGCGGCCCGGCGAGACATAACGGCTGCCCGCCGGCACAACAAACCCCGACCAGCCGTCCTGCGCCACCTGCACGCCGAAATCCGCCATCATCGCCAGCGTAATGCCGATATACGGCTTGGAAATCAGCTCACCCGCCACATCAATCCGCAAATCCCTGCCGGTACGCTGCACATGCAGCGGGGCCGCCAGCAGCAAGGCCGTCAAAAACTGGCTGGACACATTGCCCTGCACGCTCACCCGGTCGCGATCCTGGCCTGCCGCGCCCACACCGATCTGCAACGGCGGATACCCTTCGCTGCCCAGGTAGCTCACACTGGCCCCCAACATGCGCAGGGCATCAACCAGATCGCCAATAGGCCGCTCGCGCATGCGCGGCACGCCATCCAGACGGTAGTCGCCGCCATGCAGCGCCAGCGCCGCCGTCAGCGAACGGAAAGCCGTTCCGGCATTGCCCAGGAAAAACTCGGCCTGCGCGGTCGAAAAAGCGCTGACGCCATCCACACTGACCTCGCCCGCCCCGCGCTCCTGCACGCCTACCCCCAGGCCCGACAGCGCATCGAGCATGACGCGCGTATCGTCCGAGGCCAGCACGCCGCGCAACTCCGTGCGGCCAGGCGACAAGGCCGCGAGCAGCAAGGCGCGATTGGAAATGCTTTTGGACCCCGGCAATGCCAGGCTGCCTCGCGCCTGGCTTACCGCAGGCAAATCAAGAAAATGTTCAGTCACTGCGCTTGCCCCCTGGTTGCCATGCCCGCCGCGCCTGCGCGGCTTCGTCCAGCCACTGCTGCAACGCGTCGCCCTCGGTGCGCTCCAGCGCCGCCTCCAGGCGGTCCAGGGTACGGCGCAGCGCCCGCAGCTCGCTTTGCATGGCTGTTTTGTTCGAAAGAAATACGTCCCGCCACATTTCCGGCGACCCGGCCGCAATCCGGGTGAAATCCCGGAAGCCGCTGCCCGCCAACTCAAAACGCAGGTCAGCGTCTTCGCCGGTTTCCAGGTAATGTACATAAGCGGCTGCCAGCCAATGCGGCAAATGGCTCACCGCCGCAAACACGCCGTCGTGGCGGTCCGGCGTCATCAGGCGGGTGCGCGCGCCGCAGGCCCGCCACAGGCTGGCCACCCGGGCCACAGCCTGGGGATCATTTTCCGGCAGCGGCGTCAGAATGACATTGCGGCCGCGGAACAGATCGGCGTCCGCCGCCTGCGGCCCCGTCGCATGGGAGCCGGCAATCGGGTGCCCTGGAATAAACTGCGCCACTTTGCCGCCCAGGGCCAGGCGCGCCTGTTCGATCACATCGGCCTTGGTGCTGCCCGCGTCGGTCAGCACCGCGGCAGGCGACAGCGCATCACGCATCTGCCCCAGCACAGCGCCCATGGCGCTGACCGGCGTAGCCAGCAGAATCAGATCCGCCTCTTGCGCCGCCTGCACGGGCGTCGCTATCGCGTCGATCAGGCCGAGATCCAACGCCGCCTCAAGAGACTGCCGCTGCCGGCCCACGCCGAGCACGCGCCCGACCCGGCCTGCGGCACGCAGCCCGGCGGCAAACGACCCGCCAATCAGGCCTACCCCGACGACAGCAAGCGTCGCGCAGACGCCCGCCCCATTTCCATCCGCAGCAAGCGGTGCATTCATCGTTGCAATACTTCCCTCAAGGCGTCAATGAAGCCCGTACCGCAGACAGGCCACCGGACGGCCCAACGCGCTTTCCGCCCTAGCGGCAAACGCGCTGCAAGCACCTGTCCGGGTAGCCCAGCCGCTGACGCGGACCGGCTATTTCCTGGTGCCGGCCAGGCCGGCAAGCCCGATTTCAGGCCAGTTGCTGCGCAGGATAGGAACCGAGAATTTTGAAGAAGGCTGCCTGCGCCTGCAAGGCCGCCAGCGCGCCAGCGACGTTCTCATCTTCACGATGCCCCTGCACATCGACATAAAAATAATATTCCCACTGGCCGGTACGCGCCGGACGCGATTCAAAACGCGTCATGGACACACCAAACTGGGCCAGCGGAGAAATCATGTCATAGACAGCACCGGCGCGATTCGGCACAGCGAATACCAGGCTGGTTTTATCCTTGCCGCTGCGCGCCGCGTCGCGCTTGCCGATGGCCAGGAAACGCGTGCGGTTCTGCGCATCATCCTGAATGCCCGCCGCCACCACGCCCAGTCGCCAGACTTCCGCCGCGCTTTCACCGGCAATGGCGGCGATGCACGGGTCCGCTGCCGCCAGGCGCGCCGC
>NZ_JBQEKA010000094.1:0-11925 GCF_052103615.1 Kerstersia sp.
ATGCGGATATCCGTCAGCATACGGTGGGGGCTGGTGCCGTACAGTTCGCGAAAGCCCTGTTTGAGCTTGAATTCATTGGTACCGGTGACCGTGCACAGATAGGCGAGCGTCAAGGGCCTGGCAAACTCTGCCATCAGAATATCGCGTGCCTGCCGCACACGCGCTTCATCCGCTGCCTGCAGCCGGCTGGAATGCAGGCAGTCTGGCAGAAAACGGCGTGTCTGTTCCGCCAGCAGGCTCAGCGCGGCGACTTGCAGGTCGAGCACCCCTGCATTGCGGTCATGCAGGTGAACCAGCGTTGCAGCCAGCTGTTGCGCGGCGCTGTTGTGGCGGTCGCAGGCAATCGGATGGGCCAGGCTATCCTGGCCAACGGCGGCGGTCAGGTGTTCCAGCTGATAGCGTTGCAGCAGGGATTCGCTGATCACCAGCCGCAGTTGACGGATGGTTTGATGGGCAGGAAAGCGGCGTTCGCCTTTGACGCTGGAAAAAGCCGCCACCGTACTGTGGCCCGCAATGAAATCGAAACGCTGTCCGTTGATACCGACATTGCTGGACGCGCCTTCCAGCGCCATCGCAATCGTCAGCACGCGGCTATCCCGGTCGATGGCACTGGTTTCCAGCAGATCGCGCCGGGGATGGTAGTGGGTATAGGCCAGCAGCAGCCCGTCATCCACCTGGCAAATGTCATTGGTACACGCGCCTAGCGTATCGGGCAATTTCAGCCGTTGCCAGACTCCCCGGTTCAGCCGTACCGGGCCGGGAAGATCCGCCGTATTCAGACGATAAGCCATGCATGCCTCTGCCGGTCGGCCCTTAAGTGGGGCGGCATTCCGGAACGCCTAAGAAAGAATCCGGATCGCCTAAGAATTGAATGAAATCCATTATCGAATGGAAATTATAGTGGTCTGGGAGCCCAACCGGCGCTTCTGTTTTTGCTATCGACCCGATCACGACATGACACTTAGATCCCGCGCACCGGATAGTGCGATCCGGCTTTTTTCCCCGCTCTTCCTGCTTGCGCTGCTTTTGCCGTGGCGTCCCGCTTTGTTGCCCGGCTTTGTTTCTCAGACCATCTGCGGCGTGCACACTGCCCGCGCAAGGAGGCATGATGCCTGAAGCCACGACGGCATTGCCCGGCGCAAACGCCAGGCCCTCATTGGCGGCGCCTGTCTCAGCTCTCTTGTGGGCGGGCTTTATTCTCGTCTCCCTGAACTTGCGCCTCATCTTCGCGACAGTCGGCCCCTTGCTGCAAAACCTGGCGCTGGATCGCGGTGCCACCATGCTGGTCACCACCTTGCCCCTGGTATTGCTGGGCTTGTTTTCCATTCCGGGCGTCAGGTTGCGCCTATGGCTGGGTGAAGAGCGCGCCTTGTTTCTGGCGCTGCTATTACTGGTGGCCGGATGCGCGGTGCGCTGGTGGGGCGAAACCGGCCTGATCGCCGGCACTGTGCTGGGCAGCGCGGGGATTGCCGTGATGAACGTCATCATGCCGGTACTGGCGCGCAAACGCTTCGGCCCGCAGCGCATGGGCTGGGTCATGAGCATCTATGCCCTGATGCTGGGCACTGGCGCGGTCTTGGGGGCAGGCGGCGCATTGCCCTTGTTCAAATGGCTGGGCGGCACCACCGAAGCCGCCTATCACTCGCTGGGGCTTTGGGCCGTACCTGCCTTGCTGGCGCTGCTTGTCTGGCTGCCGCAGCTCAAACATGCCGCGCCGGTAACGGCGGCAGGGCAAGCCGGGCGCGCGCCGATGCCCGCGGCTGCGCCGGTGCAGGTCTATCGCAACCGCATGGCCTGGTCGATTACCTTATTTTTCGGGCTGCAGGTACTCAACCTCTACGTCTTTCTGCCCTGGATGCCCACCATCCTGATTGATCGCGGCAGCACGCAGGAAACTGCCGCCCTGATTTTCTCGATCTCGCAGCTCAGCCTGATGGCAGGCAGTTTCATCACGCCGCTGCTGGCCTCGCGCCGTCCGGATCAGCGCCCCTGGATTGCCGTGACCATCCTGACCTGCCTGGCGGGCACCCTGGGCCTGATGTACGCGCCCTTGGAATCGGCCTGGGTCTGGGCGCTATTGCTGGGCTTTGGACAGGGATCGGGGCCAGCGCTGGGATCCTTTCTATTTGTCTCCAAAGCCGCCAGCATGGAAACCGCAACCCGTATCTCGGCGATGGCGCAGACGGTGGGCTACCTCATCGCCCTGGCAGGCCCCTTGCTGGTCGGCGCCATTTACTACCGCACCGGAGACTGGAACCTGCCCATCCTGCTGGTAGCCGGTATTCTGCTCATCGAGTTGGTTGTCGCACTGCCAGCGGGGCGCAACGTCAGGATTTGAGGGGAGGGCGGGGGTTGGGTGTAGCCCCCGCTGGCTATGCCGCTGACGGATCAAATCCAATAACGCAGATAGCTGCGCGCGCGGTGCAGATTGTTGACGGCCCAGGCGATCAAAACAATGACCAATGAGCCCAGCAGCACCGGAGAAAATAAATAGCTGAGCGGCGCTTGAGCAGCAATGACAATTAAAGGGTCGGCGCCGGCCGGCGCATGAACGGTACGGCTCAACTGCATGGCAGCCATCGCAAGGCCGACGCCCAGCGCACAGGCCAGCCAACCGTCACCCAGTAGCGCACCAACGGCCAAGCCTACCGCTGTGGCAATGAGATGCCCGCCTATCACTGCTCTGGGCTGGGCCAAGGGAGAATCCGGTACCCCGAACGCAAGGACACAGCTGGCGCCGAATGGCGCCATCAACCACGGAATACCGGAAAAAAGACTCAGGCCGCCAGTGATAGCAATCGCAATCAAGGCGCCCAGGGATGACAGCATAACGAACCGGAGCGGCGGCGGCGGTGGTGCGGATGAATGCGTTAAGCGACGGAAAAGGCGGGACATTTTCAGGTGCATGAGATGACGGAGATACGCAGTATGCTGATTGGTATCCATAAGGTAAACCGATCGGTATCTTTTATATATGACTCTCCCGGAAAAGATTGTTGACGCTGCTTTACAGCGGTTCTACCGGCACGGCTTTCACGCTTCGGGTGTTGAACTGCTGGCCAAGGATGCTGGCGTCACCAAAAGAACGCTCTACCGCCACTACCCCAGCAAAGACGTCCTGATAGATGCCGCCTTGCACGTGAGGCATCAGCAATTCATGGCCCAATTAAGGCATTTTGTGGATGCGGCGCCACCGAGCCGGCGGCCGCTGGCATACATAGACTTCATCAGTGCCTGGTCGCAAGAAGCCGATTTCCATGGCTGCGCATTCATCAATGCCGCTGCCGAATATGCGCCACAGGAAGCTGCGCCGCATCGCCAGGCCGCTGCGCATAAACAAGAGGTGCGGAATTACTTGCTGGAGCTTTGTATTGCCGCGCAAGCCAGCCGCCCGGCAGCCATCGCTACCTCCCTTTATTTGCTGGGGGAAGGGCTGATCGTTGCCAGCCAGGTACAGGGGGGCAGTGACTTTCTATACGCGGGTGCGCATGAAGCGGCGCAAGTGTTATGGGATGGGGCGACAGGGCGGAAGGCGGAACAATAATGGCACGAGCCACGAAAGCGGCAACCGTTGATTCTGATGCTTGTCAGCATTCTGAGCGCATCGCCACGATGGAAATTGTGCCGTGGCAAGACGAATTCCGTCCGGTGCTGCAAACGGTGTGCGACCGCTTGCTCAGAGAGGCAGGGGGCTTGCTGCATAGCCTCTATGTCTATGGCAGTGTTGCGGCGGCTAAGGCGATCCCCGGCAAGTCCGATCTGGACTTGTGTCTGATCTTGCTTGCGGCACCCTCAGACATTGAACTTGCGAAGCTGGATCAGATCCGGCACGAAATCGCAGCCGCCTATCCCGTCGTTCGCAAAATCGACTTTGATATCGGGACGTTGGCAAACCTGGCGGCGCCAGAAACCAGCATGGCATGGCAATACTGGATCAAGCATCATTGCCGTTGCGTGGCTGGGAATGACCTTGCGGACGAGATACTTCCATTTATGCCGTCCAGAGCATTGGCCTTGGCAATTAATGGAGATTTTGAGCGGGTGCTGGGGAACTACCTGGAAGCCCTTGCGGAAGCTTCCTCAGCCGTGACCCGGCAGCGGCTGATACAGGAAGCCTCAAGAAAACTGATCCGCTCCACCAATATACTGCGGCGCGAAAACAATGCGCATTGGCCGTATTCGCTGGAAGACTACGCAGAGCACTTCAGGCGTCTGTATCCCGCACAGGCAAGAGAAATTGAATATTTCTTGCGGCAGGCGACACAGCCTGATGGAGATGCCGCTGAGTTTTGTCAACGCATGCGACAGCAAGTGAAGTGGATGAAAGACGTGTTGCAGTCGGACGGGTTTTAGTGGTTGATGAAATGTAGGCGAGTCAACGCATCGTCACCGCACCGGTAAGTCTCAATTGCAATGGAAAGCTTGCGTCGATCACAATTGTGAGGAACGAATGGGTTCTAGAGCGTGATTTTCTTATCATCCCAGCCGCGTTTGCCTCTGATGTCGTCAAGGCGGGTGCTATCGACCAGCAGAACCAAGATCGTTGTTGCGTAGTCTGGCTTAATTGATAGCAGCCCTTAGGCGCTGATGCGCTGCTGCAACTGCCTGCAAAAATCTGGGTCGTCGAATTGCACGCTGGTTTCGTGCCGGATGGCCAGTCGACGTTGCTGGGGGAGTAAGCAATAGCGATGGTAGGAATGTGACAGCCAGTTCCAGCTGCCAATGACCAACGTCGCGTTGTCTACGATCAGAATTTTTTCATGTGTCCCTTCCGGGATGCGGATGACGTTTGCGACGCCCAGCGTGTCTTGATAGGCCTGTACCAGTGCGGCGTCGTCCTCTTTTCCGGTGTCATATTTCTGGTGACGGTAGCCGTAATGTACAGAAACCGTGACTCCTCGATTTTGCGCTTGTTTGAGCAAATCCAGCTGGGGGTGGTCTGCCATCGAACCCTGTCGGAGCCAGGGAACAATGACCCTGAAACTGGTCGTACATTTTTGCAGCAGGTGTTCGAAGGTGGTGATATGGTCACAGTCCAGCACGTAGCGCGGGTTGGGTTGCCGCGTCTGGGCTGCTTCAAAAGAAGCGCTCTGGTTTTCGCTATCCAGCAGAAAGCCGTTGCTGACGATGCGGGCCATCGTACCTAGAGATTTTCCCGCCGCGAGCAGGCGGCGGTGATTGCCGACCACAATGAATTGTTGCTTGGCGCGTGAGATGGCGACGTTGAGCAAATTGGGCTTATTGTTCTGGAAACCGTCCCGATCCTGCAGGCGAAAAATAACGGGTGAATAAATGATGACTTCGAAGTCCGTTCCTTGGAATTGATGGACGGTACCGATACGATTGTTTTTGTCGGTGTGTGCCAGCCGTGTGCCGTGCAGCTTGATCAATGCGCGTTTCTGGTTTGCATAGGGCGTGATGATGCCAACATGCTGCTTCAGGTCATAGCCGGCTTCTTCGAGTTTGTCGAGGATGGCACCGATGGCTTCTTGTTCATCTAGGTTGGTATTGGCCTGCGTTCCGGCCCGGCCCTCCACACCATAGAACATCAGTGGGTGGCTGCCCATGAGTGCGAACGCTTGCGCAATGGCGGGTGCGGGCGGGCTGGTCATAACATCTACGCCACGGTAGCCTGCGATAGCGATGAACAAGTCAGCGATGGCGGGCTGGCAACGGCGATGTTCATCAAGCACGATGCTGTTACCAAGTTCACCAGGTGCGCCATTCATGGCACCTGCGGCACGATGGTAGGCGGTTGTTAGCATCGGGGACATGGCTTCATAGAGAGTGTCCCGATTCTGGAAATGGCGCTCCCGTAGGGATTCCGTCATAGGCTGCGACAAAACTCTGATGGGCTCCAATTGCATTGGGTCACCGACCATGGTGGCGCGTTCGCTGCGAGCCAGCAGCGGAACGACAGATTCCACCGACACCATACCGGCTTCGTCGATCAGTGCCATATGGAACGGCTTGTGCGGTGATGCGTCCTCGAGCTTGCTGAAGCCAGCCAGTCGTTGCGCCGAAACCAGCGTAGATGTCAGGACGGGATAGGCGAGCGACAGCAGCCGGAAAAAGTCCTTGCGCCGGTTATGCCAATGGTAATAGCCACTGTTCTTTTGGCCGCGTATCTGGTCGGACCACACCCGTAGCACATCAGCGATCTCGACCTTGCATCTCAGGTTTTCCTGCCAGAGGAATGCGATGGCGTGTTCCAGCATGGCACGTTGCTGCTTGACGTAGCGCAGGCGGAGGACATTGGGCCAGTCGCCTTCGGGGTAGCATTGTGCCAATTGTTGTGCGCCTTCAAGTACTGTTTTCAGCAAGGCTTCTTGGCGCAATATTTCCTTAGCTTCGGTCGCCAGTGCTGAGATAGCTCGGGCGGCTTCCAGCGAGTCAGCTGCCTGTTGGAGCACGGCCAGGTGTTGCTGTCCATGGTGGTGCTGGAAAAAATCTTTATAGTTGCGTGCTAGTGCCGCCATCTCTTCTTGCGAGGCATGGCTTAGGCCGAAGTCGGCTAGTTCATTGGCGTAGAGGGAACGCAGGTGCGCACGCGCCTGTTCGTAGCGGCCGGTACCGAATAGGCGACCGATCCGACTGAACAAAGAGGATCTGTAGTCGCCGAAATGATGTGTCAGGGCCTTGGCCAGATCGCTTGCCAGCCAGTCCGCATAGTGCTCTAAGGGCAAGATTGGGCGGCCGAGATAAGCAAAGCTGGCGCGCAGCGCGGTTTTAGCTGCCTGATCGGCTTGCATGGCGGCTTCGGCTTGGCGATATCTTGCATCGCAATGCGTTAGCATGCTGGCTAGTTCATCGCTATCGCTGGCGGTGGTCGTCAGGCCTAGTTGCTCGGCGCGTTTTAGCAAGGCTTGGCGCATGCAGGCTAAGCGGTCGCGTGCTGCGTGAGGATCTTCGTCGCCCAAGGCTAGGCGAGCTTGTTCGAATGGGGCGGAGCGCGCTTGGTATTCGGCGTGGCCCTGTTCTATTTCAGTCTGGAGGGACAGCAACGCGGTGCGGCTGGCCTGTTGCGCTTGGGCGTCGTACTCCGTCACGTTGAATTCGGCGAGCAAGGCGTCCACGCGCAGGCACTCAGCTTCGATGCGTTTTTTGTTCCCGCCGACGAAATATAGCCAGTTGAGGCCGGAGAAGGTGCTGTCCTCACAAAGCTTATCGACGATATTATTGACGGCTTTGATCGCTGTGGATGCGACTAGGACGCCGAGATTGGCATCTTTGCCGACAATGATGGCCAGCGCGCGTTTGACTATCTGGCTGGCAATCAGTGACATGAATAGAGTCGTCTTGCCGGTGCCAGGCGCACCCTGGGCAGCTACCAGTGCATCACCGGCTGCAACGCGCGACAGCGTATGCAGTTGGCCGCGCCCCAGCGCATTATCGCGTTCGAACAAGCCATAGGTCAGCCCTCCCCAAGGCTGAACATTGCTAGGCTTGGCTTGTCGCTGGAGATAGTTAGCAAGCAGTGAGTAGGAGGCCAGGCCGCCGTTTGCTAGTGTGTCATATTCATCCAGCACATGTCTGTACATGGTGTTTTCCAGCTTTTCTTCACTAAATAGCATATCGAAGCCAGTTTCCCGGAAGAGTTGGAACCGGGGCTTTATCTGGTTTTCATCCAGCCAGATGAGGAAGTTTTGGTAGATGCTGGCGCAATCATTTGCCTCCTGACCCATGCAAGCGGTCATGATGCTGAGGGCATGACGATCTTTACCTAGTTCCTCTGGTTCCATATCCAGTACGGTGCCGAAGGCGCCGGATATTGGTTTGACTAGGTTGCCTTGTTTAAGCGGGATATGCAGCTTGGGCTGGTCCTGTAGCAGCCATTCGGACGGCACGCTGAAGCGAAATAAGGGCTGAAAGTAGGTCGAATACTGAGATGGGATGGTAAAAATAGGAAAGCTTAACTGCAAGGCGGTCACTATGGGCGTGCCATCTTCCGATACCGTCACATAGCGGCGCTTAAGCAGCTCGAACTTTTGTTGAGGCAGGGTAATGGTAATGCCGGTCTCATCTTCTTCCCAGATTTCAGGTTGTGACTGATGTTGCTGATCTTGGCTGACGGCATTTGCTGAAATCTTACCCTTTTCGATTTCACTGGCCTCGATAAAAGCGCGCCAGCCTTGCAATATGCGTGAGTCGTCACCAGAAGTCATAATAAGCCACAAACAGGAATATGCCGCTAGGCAAGGGAAGGAAATAGCACTTAGTATAAACGATTGCTAATAAAGGTACTTGGCGGCTCAATTTGTCCAGCATATTCAGCCGCTGAGGGCAGTCCTTCTTGGAGATGGAAAACAGGTCCGATTCACTTAGCCCACCTTGGAGTAAAAGCAGCCAATTCACAACAGTATGCTTTACTGTCCGAGTTGGGACTGAATGTTCGCGGCATTCATCGCGCGCATTTTTTTATGTGAGGGTTTGCGGGATGCGCTCATGACAAGGCGCTGCTGCGTATTTTGTCAGCCAAAATGGAAGTTCCACTTTTTGGCGCCTTTTCTGCTGACGAAAAGCAGGCATCTATCGTGAGCATAAAGGAGACGGATTTTTCTGGCAGTCTTGGATTGCGGGGTAAGGGAGAAATAAGCGCAATGCAGAAATCTCCTTCATTCATGAGAGGAGCTATCTAGAGGGAAGATGGCCCAGAAAATAACGCCACTGTATACCCCATTTGCGTGTACTGATTTACACACATTTCTTGGGGAGTGGGAACTGATAGATTGAACTGGGTTATTCGTAGAGCGAAAACGCTTTTAAATAATCGAAGATGGACGCCCTGATATACAGCAAACACCAGGACGAAAAAAAGCCCAAACCGAAGTTTGGGCTTTTTTTGAATTTGGAGCGGGAGACGAGTCTCGAACTCGCGACCTCAACCTTGGCAAGGTTGCGCTCTACCAACTGAGCTACTCCCGCATTTCGCGCCGTTGCAGCAGCGAAGAGATCGCAATCATACACCTAAATATCTGTATGCGACAAGTGGCAGCGTCAGGGCCCTGTTTGCGCTGTGTTTATGCCGTGTTTGCGTATGGCGGCGATGCGTCTGGCTGGGGGCAAGCCTGGTTTTTGCGGCGCGGTTTCGGGGAGGGGCTGGCTGGCGGGGCGGGCTACAATCCCGGATTGATTCTCATCGTCATCAATAGGAAGGGATGTATGGCTCCGCAGGCAGGTATCGCAAGGCTGTTCAAGGTGTGCGCGTTGATAGAGGCCGTGACCTGGGCCGGTTTGCTTCTGGGTATGTATCTTAAATACGGGTCTGGGACGACGGATCAATTGGTTTGGTGGTTCGGGCGCCTGCATGGGGCGGCGTTCCTGGTGTATTTCGTGGTGGCGATTGTGGCTGCAAGGCGTTTGCGCTGGCGGGCCAGTGATGCCTGGCTGGCGGTGCTGGCAGCGATTCCGCCGCTGGTGACTTGGCCGCTGGAAATCTGGTTTCAGCGGCGCGGGCTGTTGTCCGGGGAAGTGGCGCAACGCTGATCCCCCGGCAAACTATTGCCATCCCGCCATCCCGCCAAATTAGGCGCTCAAGCCGGCATGATGGCGGCTTTCGACCAGGGTTTGCACGCGCGCGGCGACGCTGGCGCGATTGTCTGCGCGCAGTTTGCGGAAGATGTTGGCCAGATGGAAGCGGACGGTGGGCAGGCCGACGTTCAGGCGCTGGGCGATTTGTTTGTCCGGGCAGCCGCAGGCAACCAGCCACGCGACGTCGGCTTCGCGCGGGCTGAGCCGGGCGTGTTGGCGTAGCAGGGCGGGCGCGTCCGGTACGGATTCGAAGCGGGGTTTGGGGGCCTGGCCGCTGTTCAGGCGGTCCAGGGTGGCGGTCAGGCTGGGTTCCAGCATGCGCAGCACTTCGATTTCCGCGGCGTCGAAGTTGCCCCGTTCGCGCCGGCGCCAGATACGGAAGTCGCCCAGGCAGCGTTCTTCCGAGAAGAAGTAGATGTTGATGCCCCAATGCAGGCGTTCCACTTGCAGGAAATCGTTGAAGAATTCTGTGCGGTTCAGGTCGTTCTGGGCCAGGACTTGGGTAGCGACAGTAGGGCGCCGCCGTTTCATCATGGCGAAGGTCAGCGGGTCAACGAAGCGGTAATACTCGTCCCAGGCGCGTAGCTGGCAGGCTGGCATGTTTTGGGCGGCCGGGCGCTCGAAGCGCTCGGTGGCCGGGTCCCACACCATGGAAACATAAGTGTCCGCACCCAGCAGGTCCAGCAGCGGGATGCCCAGCGCTTCACGCAAGGTATCGGCGTCATCAGCCTCGGCCATCAGGTGCATGGCCTGGCCAAGGGCGCGGGATTGGTTGGACGAGAGATACATGGGCGGTGCACGCGGAGAGGCCAGTGGCGGGCAGGCTCCAGCAAAAGTCGGACGGGCTTTCATCTTAAAAACGGCCTGCCAGGGCGGGTATTGGGAATTACCAGCAGGCAGCCTTCCTCCGCCGCCGCTCTACGCCATCACTCACCGCCATCACTCACCGCCGCCGCTCCACGCTGCCGCCATTACAGCGCTTCACCGTGGCCTGCGGCGCGCGTTGGCGCGGGGCCGGGCAAGATCGCATGCGGCGGCGCGCCCAGACGCAGACCTATCAATCCTGATAGGTGTGGATTGAAGGGGCTGTCTCTACGCTATGCATTCTGACTGGGAGGATGCATGGATTGGATGGACGGCACAGTTCTGGCGTTACGCGATGCGTTGGCCGCCAGACAGGTAAGCAGCGCGGCACTGGTGGCGCAGTGTATAGACCGAACCCGGCAGGCCGGGACGCTTAATGCCTATGCCGCCTTTGATGAGGATGCGCTGCGGCTTCAGGCGCAGGCAGCCGATGCGCGTCTGGCGGCGGGGGAGCGTTTGCCTTTGCTGGGCGTTCCTATCGCGCTAAAAGACAATATCGAGGCCGTGGGTTTTGCCTGTGGCAATGGCACGCGCGTTTTGCACGGCCATCCGGCCCGGCGGGATGCGGTGCTGGTGCAGCGCTTGCGCGGGGCGGGCGCCTTGATTGCCGGTAAGGCCGGTATGCACGAGTTGGCGTTTGGCGTGACGTCCAATAATGCGGTGACGGGAGCGATCCGTAATCCCTGGAATCCGGCGTATTCGCCTGGCGGCAGTAGCGGCGGGTCGGCTGCCGTGGTGGCAGCGGGCCTGGTGCCCGCTGCCATCGGGACGGATACCGGCGGGTCGATCCGGATTCCAGCGGCTTTTTGCGGGATCGCCGGTTTCCGGCCTAGCTTGGGCCGGGTGAGCAATGCCGGGGTGGCGCCGATTGCCGCCAAACGGGATGTGGCAGGCCCCCTGGCGCATAGCGTGGCGGATCTGGCTTTGCTCGATGGCGTGCTGACGGCAGATTCCGCCCCTTTGCCTGAGATCGCTTTGCGCGGGTTGCGCCTGGGAGTGCCAGAGGTGTTCTGGCAGGATTTGGCGCCTGAGGTCGAGGCTGTCGCCCAGGCGGCGCTGGCGCAGTTGCGCGATGCGGGGGCCGTTCTTGTGCCTATGGCCTTTCATGGCCTGGAAACACTGGATGCCCATGCAAATTTTGCGGAAGTGCTGTTCGAATTCCAGCGTGATATGCCCCGCTATTTGCAGGAACGTGACCCTTCGTTCCGGTTTGAAGAGTTGCTGGCGCAGGTGGGCAGCCCCGATGTGCGTGCCTTGCTGGGCAGCTTGCAAGCGGGCAAGACGGCTGCTCACGATGCCTTGCAACTGGCGCAGGCCGGGCGTGAGCAATTGCTGGCCTGCTATCGCGCGGCTTTCGCGCAGGCCGGGATTGCTGCCATGGTTTTTCCCACGGTGCCGTGTACCGCGCCGGGAATCGGTGAGGATGAGGCTGTTCTGATCCAGGGCCGTGCCTTGCCGCTGTTCCCGACCATTACGCGCAATACGGATCCGGGCAGCCATGCGGGCTTGCCGGGTTTGTCCATGCCGGTG
>NZ_JBQEKA010000095.1:0-11540 GCF_052103615.1 Kerstersia sp.
AGGGGAGGAAAAAATCATGATCGTTGCTCGCTTTATTGCAGGAGTTCACGCACGGATTTGCCGGACAGCGCCAGGGAGCGAATTTCTTCTTCGCTCAGGGCGCGGCCCCAGAACGTGAGGTCGGAGAAGTCCATGGTGTAGGCGCCTCTGTCGTAGCTGCCCAGCACGTTGTAAGTGCCATTGCCGTCTTCGTTCAGGCCGAAATGCGCGCCGAGGACACCCGCCAGTTTGGACAGATCAACCGAGCCGGTGCTGGTGGAGCGCATGCTCAGGCCATTGGTGGGGTCCATGACGGCGGCCGTCATTTTCTTGTTGGTTTTGTCGATGCTGAGTATCAGGTAGGCCCATTCGTTCGGCGTGAAGAAGAAGCCATTCAGGTCGGCGCGGTTGCCGCTGCCGCTGCCGATATTGAAGCGGACTTCGTTGCCATTCCATTGGGCGATGGTGATACCGGGGTTGCCGCCGCTGTTGTAGTCCTTGTTGGCGACGATGGGCTTGTCGTCGGCGTCGCCCTTGGAGCGATACCACAGGCCGATGGTGATGGCGTCGAGGTCATTCAGGCTGCCTGCCGGGTATTCGAGCTTGTAGCCGCCCACATTGATGTTTTCGTTGCGGCGGTCCAGGCGCTCCACGCGGAATGCCTTGCCAAAGGGGCCGTCATCCAGGAAGACAGGCTGCTGCACGCCGTCGAAAGCCACAATGCGGGTCTGGCCGCCGACATCATGGGTATTCTGGTCAAACGCGTAGTACACCATGACGCCTGTTTTGAGGCTAGGCTGCAGCAGTACCGGCTTGGTGTACGGAATCTGGGCGCTGGCCGACAGCGCGCTGCCGGCGGCACGGATTTCATAGCGCAGGGTGTGCACGCCGTCTTCTTCAAACGCGAAGCTATCGTCGGTATATTCGGTGGTGCCGGCAGGCAGGGTGGCAAGCAGGCTGCCGTCACGCCAGATGGCAAGGTCACCGACAGAGTCGCCTACCGTGGTCCAGGAAAGCGTGATGCTCTTGTAATCTTCCGCGGCGATGGCGCGCGGGCGGCGCAGGGCGCCTGCGGCGGCCAGGTCGTTGCCGGACAGCGCGGGCAGGCCGGCCGTGGCATCCAAGTGGGCCAGGACAGTCGGGGCCAGGTCAGCGGCGGAGGGCAGGACTTCCCATTGGCTGTCCCAGGCAGCGCTCATATCCACAGCGGCGTCATTGGCGCCCAGCATGGCAGGCAGATTGCTGGCGTAGAACGTCGTCTTGCTGCTGGTGCGCGGCAGGCCGTCGTAGCTGCCGCCATCGCCCAGACCGGCTGCGCTGGTCACGATGATTTGCCAGTCTTCATTGCCGTGCTGGCGCTGGCGCTCGCGGACGGCTTCAAGCAGCTGGCCCAGCGCCTTGTCGGTTTGCTCGACGGTGGCCTGGTAGGTGGCGCTGTTGGCCGGGCCGCGCAGATTGTGCAGCGGGGCAGCGTATTGCGCCAGAACGACGTCATAGCCGGAAGCGACCATTTTGCCCGCTGCGTCGGTCACACAGGTGTCGATTTGCACGCAGTCCGTGAGCGCGTCGAGGTAACCGGCATCACGTTCGGCGCTCAGCAGGCTGGCCAGGCTGGCACTATGGATGGCGCCCCCCGTCTTGCTGGCCGGCAGCGTGGCTTTGACTTGTTCAAACAGGGTGGCGGCACGGCTTTGCTGGTTCAGGGCATCCGATCGTACCTCGTGCACAGGCGCCCAGGAGCCAGTCAGCAGCGTGGCCCAGCCCGGTGTGAGCAGCGTCGCTTGTTGGGTGCCGGTTTCCAGGGCGCCGCCAGTCCAGGCACGGCTCAGGGAGAGCGAGGCCAGATTGGGCAGGCGATTCTGGCTGATGCCGGATTGCAGGGCATCGTAGCGGACACCATCCATGCCTATGAGCAGGGTCTTGGCTTGACGGGGTTCCTGGGGTTTTTCCGGTTCCGTGGGCTGGCTCGGGTCAGAATCATTGCTGGAACCGCAGCCGGCCAGGGCAAACGCAGCGACCAGGCAGGAAACCAGCTTCTTCATATGTGCGAGGGGCATTTCTTCTCATCTCCAATCACAGACCCGATCAGGCCTGTACCGGGAGCCATGCTCGCTGCCGGGGATGAAACCCCCATGACCGGACAAACAAAAATCCCGATCATCTGATCGGGATTTTGTTAGGTTGACGCTAAGGCAATGCTTTTACAAAAATTTAGAAAAATCGAATATAAGCGAGATGGCAGGGCGCGAGAGGTTGTTGTCGTCAAAAAACAACGGTACGCGCCAGACTGCCGCGCCGCCTGTGCCTGCGCCTGTGCCTGCGCCTGTGCCTGCGCCTGTGTCTGTGCCGGCGGGTGTTTCAGGGTTCGGGCAGCGGCGTAATCAATGCCAGAAAGCGGGCGATGCTTTCCACCTGCATACGTTCTTTCAGGCAATACACATACTCTTCCGTCTGGATATCCGCGTCGGTGATATCCAGGCAGACCAGTTCCGGGTGCGGCGGGGCCTCATGCGCGGGGATCAGGCAGCAGCCCAGGCCATGCACCACGGCTTGAATGATGGCTTCGCGGTTGGCGATTTCCAGTATCTCCGCCGGTTGCACCCCGGCGCGTTCCAGCAGACGCTCGGAAACCTTGCGCGTCATGGAGCCGGGTTCGCGCTGCAGCAGCGTTTCCGGTTTGATGTCGGCAAGCTGCACGCTATCGCGGCGGGCCAGGCGATGGTCACGGCGCACGGCCAGCCGCAGCCGGTCGCGCGCCAGCGTGATGCGGTGCAGTTCCGGCCCTTCCGCGCGCACTGAGGAGCTGGCCAGTTCCAGCTGGTAGTCGCGCAGCGCCTGCAGCACGGATTGCGAGTTGGCGACACTGAGACTGAGCGAGATGCCGGGGAATTGTTCGCGGTAGCGTGCAATGACAGGCATCAAATAGTAGGGGCCAGTCAGCCCCAGGCGCAGCGAGCCATGGCTGAGTGCGCTGGCATCACGCAGATGGAAGGCGATTTCCAGCTCTTTTTGCACCAGCTGTTCCGCCATGGGCAGCAGGCGTCTGCCGTCTTCGCTGAGTTGCAGCGCCCGGCCGCGCCGGTAAAAAAGTTCCAGGCCGTAGCGTGCTTCCAGCGATTTGAGCTGGCCGGTCACCGTGGGCTGGCTGACGCCGAGCTGCTGGGCGGCACGGGTGACATTGCCGGCGCGGGCGACGGCGTAGAAAGACTTGAGTTCCGTAATGAGCATGTCAGTGTCAACAGGCCAGGAGGCGTTGCCTGGGCTGCGGGAATGCAGCCGTTATGGCAGACAGTGTAGCGCTGGCCCGGCAGATTCCTCCTGTGTGATTGCCGGACGTGCCGGCGGCATGAAAAAAATGCGATGGGCTTATCAGCGTATTTCTATCTGATGTCACATTCTTTACACCTGGGCTGCCCATACTGCACCCTCATGAATACGCCGAACTCTTCCCAGAACGAACCGCAACCGAGTTTTCTCTCGCTGCGGGACATCAGCCTGTCCTATGGCTCGACCCGGGTGCTTAACGATGTCTCCCTGGATGTCAGGGCGGGCGAGATGCTTTGTCTGCTGGGGCCGTCCGGTTGCGGCAAAACGACGCTGCTGCGTGTGATTGCCGGCCTGGCGCGCCAGGATCAGGGCAGTTTGCAACTGGTAGGCCGGGACATCTCCCGGGCGGCGCCGCAGGAACGCAACTATGGCATCGTATTTCAGTCGTATGCCCTGTTTCCCAATCTGACTGTCGCCGCCAATGTGGCTTACGGGCTCAGTTCCCGGCATGGCGACCGGACTGCCGTGGCCCGCCGGGTCGAGGAAATGCTGGATCTGGTGGGTTTGCCAGGTGCGGGACAGAAGTATCCCGGGCAGTTGTCTGGCGGCCAGCAGCAACGCGTTGCGCTGGCCCGTGCCCTGGCGCCCGCGCCCATGCTCTTGCTGTTGGATGAGCCCATGTCGGCGCTGGATGCCAAGGTGCGCGAGCATTTGCGCAGCGAGTTGCGCAGCCTGCAGCGCCGCCTGTCGGTCACCACCATCATGGTGACGCATGATCAGGAAGAAGCCATGTCCATGGCTGACCGCATTGCGGTCATGAACCGGGGCAATCTGGAACAGGTCGGCACGCCGCGCGAGCTGTACCGCCACCCGGTGTCGGGCTTTATTGCCGGTTTCATCGGCGAAGCCAATTGGCTGCCCTATGAACGTCTGGCCGACGGGCGCGTCACCATTGGCCGCTGGACGGCGCAAACCGCCAATGACCTGCCACAGGCGCGCGGCCGTTTGTTTGCCCGTCCCGAAGCGGTGCGCATCCTGCCTGGCGGCACTTTGCCAGCCGGTGACAACATCTTTGCCGCGGAAATCCAGGACGGCATTTTCCTGGGGCGCCAATACCGTTTGCGCCTCGCGCTGGAAGGCGTGCCGGGCGTGGACCTGCACGCTTTCGTGAATGCCGAGCAAGGGGATGCCTTGCTGTCCAGGACAGCGGCGCGCCGCTGCTGGCTGAGTATTGCGCCTGCCGCCTTGCGGGCTTACGAGTCATAGGAAATACACGTGGGATCTTCCATTATCCGGGCGGGCGTCCAGCAAGACGCCGCGCTGCATCATGACGCTCAGCCCGTTATGCCGGCAAGCCCCGCTCCTTATGTCCGCAAACCGGCATCCGCACGCCTGGAAATGTGGGGCCTGAGCGCCTTGCAGCTGGCGCTGCTGGGTTTCATGCTGATTGCGCTGGTCTTGCCCGTGGGCACCGTGCTGCAACGGGCCTTGCAGGACAACAGCGGCCATTGGGCCGGCCTGGCGCCGCTGCAGCAGGCGCTGGATATTCCTGGCTTCGGCGCCATGTTGTGGCGCAGTATGGCCGTGGCCTTGACGACAACCTTGCTAGCAGTGCCGGCAGCCTATGCCTTTGCCTACGGGCTGGCCCAGACTCGCATGCCTGGCAAGCGGCTGTGGCGCTCCCTGGCGCTGATTCCTTTGCTGGCGCCTTCGCTGCTGCCGGGGATCGCGCTGATTTATCTGGCAGGGAACCAGGGCTTGCTGCGGGACTGGCTGGGAGCCGGGACGGTCTATGGCTTCTGGGGCATTGTGATCGGCGAGGCCTTCTATATTTTTCCGCATTTGCTCATGGTGCTGACCAGCAGCCTGTCGCTGTCCGACGGGCGCCTGCACGATGCCGCGCGCGCCATGGGCGCAGGTCCCTTGCGCACGTTCATGACCGTGACGCTGCCCGGCACCCGCCATGCCGTCTTTGCCGCCTGCTGCCTGTCGTTCACGCTGGTGATTACCGACTTCGGCGTGCCCAAGGTGGTGGGGGGCGACTACAGCGTGCTGGCGGTAGAGGTTTATAAAGCCGTGGTTGGCCAGCAGAATTTCCCGCGCGGGGCGGCTTTTGCCCTGTTGCTGCTGATTCCCGCCATGCTGACCTTCACCGTGGACACCTGGTTGCGCCGCCACCAGCATTCCTTTCTGGATGGGCGGATCCAGCCCTACCAGCCCCAGCCTGCCGGATTGCGCGATAGCGCGTTCCTGGCCTTCTCCGTTCTGATTTGCCTGGGCCTGCTGGCCATTGCAGGCACGGCAGTCTGGGCCTCGTTCATTCGTATGTGGCCGTACAACCTGTCGCTGTCGCTGCGTTCCTATGATTTCAGCAATATGGATGGCGGCGGCTGGCTAGCCTGGCGCAACAGTGTGCAGCTTGGCTTCTGGACGGCGCTGGCCGGCACCTTGACGGTTTTCCTGGGTGCCTGGCTCACGGAACGGCTAGCCCCCCTGGGCCGGCTGGCGCGCTCGGGCGTGGCTGTGCTGCATGCGGCAGCCTTGATTCCAATGGCGGTGCCGGGGCTGGTATTGGGCCTGGGCTACATCTTCTTTTTCAATCACCCGAACAACCCCCTGAACGGCTGGTACGGCACCATGGGACTACTGGTGCTGTGTACGGTGGCGCACTTTTATACCAGCGCCCACCTGGCGGCGACATCCGCCCTGGGGCAGCTCGACCGGGAGTTCGAGTCGGTGTCGGCATCACTGGGCGTGGCGCGGCTGCGCACCGGATTGAAAGTCGTGTTCCCCATGAGCCTGCCGACTGCGCTGGACATCGGCCGCTATCTGTTCGTGTCGGCCATGACGACAGTATCTGCGGTCGTGTTTCTGTACCGGCCCGATACCGTGCTGGCGTCGGTGGCTGTCCTGAATATGGATGACGCCGGTTTCCCCGGGGCGGCCGCCGCCATGTGCACGCTGATTATGGCGACCTGCGCTGCCGTTTCACTGTTGCTCTACGGCGCCAGCCGCGCTGTCCTGGCGCGTACCCAAGCCTGGCGCCGGCCGGCAGACGAATCATGACCCCATTTCGAATTTTTCCTTTTTTTCAGCCGCAGCCGATATCCGGCCGCCGCGGCGCAACCGCAAGCAAGTCGTATTCGGAGATCCTCATGTCCAAGTTCCGCATTTCCGCCGCTCTGGCGCTGGCCGCTGCCGCTTTTGGCGCTCAGGCTGCTCCCGTGACCCTGACGGTTTACACCGCACTTGAAGCCGATCAGCTGCGCGCCTATCAGGCTGCTTTTGAAGCCGCCAATCCCGACATCCGTATCCAGTGGGTGCGCGATTCCACTGGCATCATCACAGCCAAGCTGCTGGCGGAAAAAGACCGTCCCCAGGCTGACGCCATTTGGGGCCTGGCGGGTTCCTCGCTGGGCGTGCTGGCTGGCCAGGGCATGCTGGAAGCCTATGCACCCCAGGGGCTGGAGCAGATCGCTCCCAAAATGCGCGATGGCGCCAATCCGCCTTCGTGGGTAGGCATGGACGGTTTTGCCGCCGCGCTGTGCTTCAACACGGTTGAAGCCGCCAAGCACAATCTGCCGGTTCCCAAGACCTGGAAGGATCTGACCAACCCGGTTTACGCCGGCATGGTCGTCATGCCCAACCCGAATTCCTCGGGCACCGGCTACCTGGACGTGAGCGCCTGGCTGCAAATGTTCGGCGAGAAGGAAGGCTGGGAGTTCATGGACGCCCTGCACAAGAATATCGGCACCTATACGCACTCCGGCTCCAAGCCTTGCAACCTGGCGGCGGCTGGCGAATACCCGATCGGCGTGTCCTTCGAATACCGCGCGCTCAAGCTGAAGGATGACGGCGCCCCGGTGGAAGTGGTGTTGCCGGAAGAAGGCCTGGGCTGGGAAATCGAAGCCATGGCTATTGTGAAGGGCACGAAGAATCTGGATGCGGCCAAGAAACTGGCCGACTTCTCTGCTTCGCGCGAAGCCAATGAGCTCTACAAGAAGGGCTTTGCCGTGCTGGCTATCCCGGACGTCAAGGCTGAACTGCCGGGCCTGCCCGCCAACTTCCAGGAACGCCTGATCGACAATGATTTTGCCTGGGCCGCCGAGAACCGCGAGCGCATCCTGGCCGAATGGGCACGCCGCTATGACGGCAAGTCGGAAGCCAAGAAGTAAACAGGGGCGAATAAGGGCGGGCTGATCCGTACCGCTCTCACCGCCAGCTGACTGCAAGATGCAAAAGGCCTCGCCAGATAATTTTCTGGCGAGGCCTTTTTTGTCGGGCGGCAGGCAACTGGTCCAGGGCTTCACGATATTTGCATGCTACGCTCCGCGCGATGAATGGCGCCGCTGAGCGTGCCTGATTTTGGCCAGAAGGATGACATGGGGTATTACATCAACCAGAAGTGTGGTTCCTGCAAAAAGAGTTTCACAGGCGGATACGTCGGTAATTACTCCAGTATCGGGGAGCCCTTTATCATCTGTAAAAAATGCGGTGTCGTGAATGACAATTCCCAGCGTGTGACAGAGTGGGCTTTGAAGTCGCGGGCTGGAAAATGGATTTTTGTGGCGCAGCACGTTTTTTCCGTGATTTTTTATTATGGTGCGGCAGCTTTGATTGCGGGCATGGTACTGATGGGGATGGATCTCATGCATGCCATGACCGGCCTCTGGATTCTGCTGGGGGCCAGCCTGGTGTTTGGCCTTGGGCGTTTCTGGGTGCGATGCCGGTATGCCATCGCGGAGTCTGATAAACGTATGGCAGATGCGGCGTATGTGTCCAGGTTGAGACAGCTGGGATTCATGCGTTGAACCCTGCTGTGGAGTCCTCGCAGGATTGATGGCATGTATGAAAAGGCCTCGCCAGAAAATTTTCTGGCGAGGCCTTTTGCCGTCCTGGTCTGCCGCGAAGCTCTGTCCGGGCGAGCCGGTCAGGTCAGCCTGGCGCGGGTTCGTCCATGATGCGGCGATACCATTCATGGAAGTGCTTCATGCCGTCTTCCATGGGGGACTGGTAGGGGCCGGTTTCATCGGCGCCGCGTTCCATCAAAGCGCGGCGGCCAGCATCCATGCGTTCGGCAATTTCATCGTCTTCGATGGCCGTTTCCATGTAGGCGGCCTGCTGGGCTTCGACAAATTCGCGTTCGAAGGCGGCGATTTCTTCGGGATAGTAGAACTCGACGATATTGACCGTGTGCTGCGGCGAGACCGGGTAGAGCGTGGACAGAACCAGCACATGTGGATACAGCTCTATCATGTGGGTCGGGAAATACGTGACCCAGATCGCGCCGAAGTCTGGCTCCTGGCCGTCACGGAATTGCATCAGGTTGTCATGCCACTGGCGGTACACATCCGAGCCGGGCTGGGCCAGTGCCTGGTGCACGCCGACGCGCTGCAGGCTGAACCAATCCGAAAACTCCCAGCTGAGGTCGTCACAGGTGACGAAATGGCCCAGGCCGGGGTGGAACGGGCCAACGTGGTAGTCCTCCAGATAGACCTCAATGAAGGTCTTCCAGTTGTAATTGCATTCGTGGACTTCTACGTGATCCAGCACATAATCGGAAAAATCGAATTCCGGGCGCTGGAATAATCTGCCGAGATCGGTCGCAGGGTCGCGTGGTCCTTCGAACAGCAGGCCATTGCAGGATTGCAGCGGAAAACGCTGCAAATTCGCGCAGGGCGTGGATTCGAATTGCGGCGCGCCGATGAGGGCGCCCTGGTCGTTATACGTCCAGCGGTGCAGCGGACAGACCAGATTGCCGCCGGTTTGCTTCAGGCTGCCCTGGCGCGGTTCACCGGTCGTGACATTGCCTGCCGAACCGCCCAGGATGAGAGCCTGGCGGTGGCGGCACACGTTTGACAGCAAGGACACTGCGCCGCCACGGTCGCGCAGCAGAATACGGCCGCCGCGCTCTTGCGCCAGGGCACGCCAGTCGCCGGGTTCAGGCACCAGTTTTTCATGGCCGACATAGATGGCCGAGTTCTTGAAAATGGCGGCCTGCTCACGGGCGAAGCGTGCCTCGTCAAAGTAGGCGCTGACGGACAGCTGGCTGCGTTCGGCAGCCAGGAGTAGGGTTTGGCTCATATTGCAAATTCCTGTCGCCCTGGCGATGGCACTGCGTCGGCGTCCGGGAAGGCTCTGCCGAGTCACACGGCAGGGGCGCATGGCCTGGCAAGCGGGCAGATCGGCTGCCCTGGTTCCCTCTGCGAAGACTCAAGTGCCGGGCCTGAGGGCGGCGCGACGAAGAAAAAACCGGCCTAGCTTGCGATATCATCATGGCAAGATGCAGGCAGACCTGGACGCGCCCGCGTACCGCGCGCGCCTGTCATCCAGTCGAAGGGCTGATTGTAGCCCGCCGGGGCGGGACTGGGAAATGACGGTTGATCCCGGCGCGGCAGCCCTGGGCAGTGCCGGGGCGGCCAGCCGCCGCTGCCCAGGGCGGCAGCCGCGGGCAGGGCGGTATCTGGCAGACTTCAGCGCCTGACGGGCCAGTTCCCGTACAATGCGCGCTTGGACCTATTGTGCAATGGTTGTTCCCCCTATGACTAGAAAACTTGGCCCTGATGCGGCCGATGCCGCTGCTGGCGCGGCACAGCAAGCTGCGGACCTGCCGCAGGATTTTGAGTCCGCGCTGGCCGAGCTGGAAACCCTGGTGTCTGCCATGGAAAATGCGTCTCTGCCGCTGGAGCAATCTCTGGCGTCCTATCAGCGCGGCGTTGCGCTGTCGCGCGTGTGCCAGCAGCGTCTGGCTGCGGCAGAACAGCAGATCCAGGTACTCGAAGGCGAATTGCTGCGGCCTCTGGATGCGTCCGCTTTGAATGAGGATCAGCGATGAAGGCCAGGAATGCCATGGATTTTCCCGCATGGATGCGGACCTGTGCGGAGCAGGTCGAACGGCGCCTGGGGGCGCTGCTGCCTCAGGAAGAAGAAATTCCTGCGCATTTGCATGGCGCCATGCGTTATGCGGTGCTGGGCGGCGGCAAGCGCGTGCGCGCCTTGCTGGTGCTGGCCGCTGGCCATGCCTGCCAGCCGGCGGGCAAGCCCGTTGCCATTGTGACGGCTTTGGAAAGTGCGGCAGCGGCGGTGGAAATGATCCACGCGTATTCGCTGGTGCATGATGATTTGCCTTGCATGGATAACGATACCTTGCGGCGCGGCAAGCCAACGACGCATGTGGCGTATGGTGAGGCGGCAGCCTTGCTGGCGGGTGATGCCTTGCAGCCGCTGGCGTTTGAAACCCTGGCCGGGATGCCGATTGCGCCGGCGCTGATTGTGCAGTCCGTGCAGGTGCTGGCGCGTGCCTCGGGCAGCCTGGGCATGGCAGGCGGCCAGTTCATCGACCTGGACAGCACAGGCCATGGCCTGAGCCTGGATCAGTTGCGCGGCATGCACACCATGAAAACAGGTGCCTTGCTGGCGGCAAGCGTGACGCTGGGTGGGGTGGTGGCAGGCGCCAGTTCGCCGCAGCGCCAGGCGCTGGAAAAATATGCAGCGGCCATTGGCCTGGCATTTCAGGTCGTGGATGATATCCTCGACGTAACGGCAGATAGCGCCAGCCTGGGCAAGACGGCAGGCAAGGATGCGCAGGACAACAAGCCAACTTATGTGTCGCTGATGGGGGTGGATGCCGCCCGCGAACTGGCGGCGCAATTGCGCGATGATGCCCACCAGGCGCTGCGCCCTTTGGGCGAGACAGGCGTTTACCTGGCCGCTATGGCGGATTTCATCGTCGCGCGGGAATACTGAGCCGGCGCACTGCCAGTGCATCGCGGAATGAATGCAATGAATACTACCGATCTACTCGACCGTATCGAATCCCCCGCAGACGTCAAGCGCCTGGAGCGGCGTGACCTGAAGCGTCTGTCGGAAGAGCTGCGGGGCTTTCTGCTGGACAGCGTGTCCCACACCGGAGGGCACTTGTCGTCCAACCTGGGAACGGTGGAACTGACCATTGCCCTGCACCATGTTTTTGATCTTCCGCATGACCGCCTGATCTGGGATGTGGGCCATCAGTCCTATGCCCATAAAATCCTGACGGGCCGTCGTTCCGGCATGCCGCGCCTGCGGCAGCAGGGCGGGATTTCCGGTTTTCCGCGCCGTAGCGAATCCGAATACGATGCTTTCGGCACCGCGCACTCATCGACCTCGATTTCAGCGGCGCTGGGCATGGCAGTGGCTTCGCGCAATGCTGGCGTGTCGCGTCAGCACATTGCCGTCATCGGTGATGGCGCCATGAGCGCTGGCATGGCTTTTGAAGCCATGAATAATGCGGGCGTCACGCCAGATATCAATCT
>NZ_JBQEKA010000096.1:0-11130 GCF_052103615.1 Kerstersia sp.
AGATTTCGTCGCGCGCCACAGCCACCAGCGTCACGCCCGGCGCCAGTGACTCGCAGACGCGGTAGGCGCGGGGGCTGGCGCCATCCACGCTCAGCACGGCAGCGCCGCGATCATTGCCCGTGGCGATGATGCCCGCCACCGTCACCCTCACCCGCTGATTACCGCCGCCAAACCAGCGCGCCACTGGCTGCACATCCGTGCCCGCCACCGTTTCAAAGGTAATGGATGGCGGAATGGCGCGCGGCGCAGGCGCCAGCAGCAAAGCCGTCCAGACGCCCAGGCCCACAGCCAGGGCCAGCGCGGCAAGCAGACGCGTGAGGCCGACCGGATTCAGGCGAATCTGAGGAAAACGCAGAGCGGGAAGACGAAAATTCACAAATGCACCGTGACAGTGACAAAAATACAGGACCGCAAACAACAGCGGCGGACAATGGCAAATAGTAGGTCAGGATAGCGGCAGCCCGGACGCGTTTGGCGGCAATGACATGCGCTGTCATCCCAGCGCAACAGAACGGGGGTTATCGTACGGAATTGTCCTGATCACGCACAATCCTGGCTTTCTATATGATGTGCGGACTCAATCTCCTACTATCGGGGATCGACAAAGTATAAACTAATGCTATTCTCATTTATTTGACAGTTTGTTGACGTCGCCATGATACCCACCGTCTCCCAGGCTTTTCGCCCGGTTTCGCGCCAGCGCTCTTTCCGCCGCGCAGGCCGGCAATCCGGTTTCTCCCTGATCGAAATCATGGTGGTGGTTGTCATCATGGGCATTCTGGCCGCTCTGGTCGTGCCCAATCTGCTGGATCGCCCCGATCAGGCGCGCATCGTCGCCGCCCGCCAGGATATCGGCGGCATCATGCAGGCGCTCAAACTCTACCGCCTGGACAATGGCCGCTACCCCAGCCAGGCGCAAGGCTTGCAGGCGCTGGTGAAGCGCCCCGAGGCCGCCCCGCTGCCCAATAACTGGCGTTCCTATATGGACAGGCTGCCCAATGACCCCTGGGGCGCTCCTTATCAATACCTGAATCCCGGCGTCCACGGCGAGATCGACGTGTTCTCGTTCGGCGCCGACAGCCAGGCTGGCGGCGAAGGCAACGATGCCGATATCGGTTCCTGGCAATAGGCCCTGGACCAGCCGCTCTGGCAGACAACATGGTTTTTCCCTGCTGGAACTGCTGGTCGTGCTGGCGATTATCGGCATCGTGACCGCCACAGCAGGACTGAGCGCGTTTCCCTCCTCGCAGGACCGCGCCTTGCAAAAAGACGCCCATCGCCTGGCGCAACTGCTGCCTGTCGTGCAGTCGGAAGCCCGCAGCGGCGGGCGTCCCATCGTTTGGGAAGTCGATGCGCAGGGCTACCGCTTTGCCCGGCGGCCGCACACCCTGGCGCTGCCCGTCGGTATGAGCGCGCTGGCGCCGGTGGAATCCGAATACTTCGAAAACGATGACCTGCTGCGCCCGCGCCGCTGGGACAGCGAAACGCCGGTCAATGTCAGGATCTCGCCGAACTCGGCCAATGTATTCAACGTGGAATGGATGCCCGACCCCATGGTCATCGAACTGGACAACGGCCTGCAACGCCTGCGCATCGAACGCGATGCCACCGGGCGCTATGAGGTCGTGCAGCCATGACCCGCCGGTTCCGTTCCCGTCAATCCGGCTTCACGCTGATTGAAGTGCTGGTCGCCCTGGCGATTGCCGGGGTGGCGCTGGCTGCCTGCGTGCGCGCGCTGGGCCTGAGCGCCAGCGGCACGCAAGCCATGCGCGAACGTAGCCTGGCCTTGCTGTCTGCTGAAAACCGCATGGCCGAACTGCGCCTGCTCAATGCCTTCCCCGGCCCGGGCCGGCAAACGGAAAACTGCCCGCAAGGGCCGCTGGAACTGGTTTGCGAACAGGAAGTCCGCAATTCCAACAACACGAACTTCCGTCAGGTCACCCTCCGTGTGCGCAATGCCGAAGGCATCGTCCTTGCCGACTTGCGCGGTTTGCTGTCATCGCTGAGATAAGCCATGCACACCCGGCAACACGGATTCACCCTGATCGAAGTCCTGGTCGCGCTGATGCTCATGGCGCTGGTCAGCCTGATTTCCTGGCGGGCCCTCGATAGCGTGGAGCGCACCAGCGAACGCCTGGAACAGGTGTCCGATGACATTCTGGCCCTGATGCGTGTTTTCGGCCAGTTGGACCGTGATCTCCGCCTGCATGCGGACAATGCCATTCTTCCCGAATTCCATCCTGTCGGCCAGGCGCCCAACATCCATGCGCTGCCCGCCGGGATTCATTACGTCAAAACCGAGGGCGGGCTGCCCTATCTGCAAATCATCCGCGCCGCGCCGGCGGATAACGGCACCTGGCAACAGGTGCGCTGGTGGCTGGAGGGCGACAAGCTGATGCGCGCCGTCGCGCCAGCGGGCAAGCAGTTGCCCCTGCCCGAGCCGCCGCAAGTCGGCACAGCCGTTCTGAACGGCATCAAACTGTTTGAAGTGCGCGCCTGGCTGCCCGGACGCGGCTGGACCGCGCTGCCTTTGCCTGACGGTTCCCCGCAGGCCACCGGCATGGAAATCACGCTGGACCGCTCGTCCGGCCCGGATGCCGGACGTTACCGGAAAGTGGTGCTGCTGCCATGACGCGCCGTTTTCTTCCCTCCTGGCGCCAGCGCGGCATGGCCGTCATCAGCGCATTGATTGTGGTCGCAGCGGCGGCCATCGCCGCGACTGCCATTCTCGAACGGCAGGCCTATCTGGCCCGCACGCTGGCCAGTGAGCGCGACCGCGCCCAAGCCGACTGGCTGCTGCGCGGCGGGCTGGATTGGTCGCGCGTCATCCTGCGCTGGGATGCCAGGCGCAATGCCATCACGCGGCCTGACTCCGCCTGGGCCCGGCCGATTACCGGGCTTGAAATTTCTGAGCCCGGCGACCCGCGCACCGCGCTCTTTTCCGGCCGCGCCGAAGACGAGCAAGGCAAGTACAACCTGAACAATCTGGCGGCCCATGGCATCATCAAGCCTGATGAGCTGATGGTGCTGGAACGGCTGCTGAGTTATCTGCGCATCCCTACCCATTTCGCCAGCAGCATCGCCCAGCGTGTCGCGCAAAGCCAGCCGGCGGAAAACAAGCCCGCCAGCGCGCCTGGCCTGAGAACCGTCAACGACTTGCGCGGCATCGACAATCTGGATGCGGCCACGGTCGATCTGCTGCGCCCTTACCTGACGGTGCTGCCGGCCACCACTGCCGTCAATGCCAACACCGCGACGCCTGAAGTGCTGAGCGCGCTGATCGCAGGCCTGACGCTGGCCGACGCCCGCGCCCTGGTCGTGCAGCGCGACCGCGGCCAGTGGTTCAACAACAGCGGCGATTTCGTCAACCGCCTGCCCAACCGCGAACTGGAAGTCGGCAATCGCATTACTGCCAACAGCAACTGGTTCCGCGTGGCCGGAGAGGTTTCACTGGACAATGCAGTCGTCGGCATGGAAGCGCTGCTCAATCGCGCTGACCGCAATTCTCCGACGCTTGTCTGGATCAAGGAAATGAATTGAAGAACCACCTACGCCTGGCGCTGCCGCCCCTGGCCAGCCTGAGACCGGAAAGCACCATCGCGTTTGCGCTGCTGGACCGCAATGCGGCCGTCCTGCGCTCCGGCGAACTGCAACTGTCGCAACTCTCGGGCGCGGTACCCGCCACTGGCGTCCAGGCCATTCTGCATCCGGACGACGCCGTCATTGTCACGCTCAATGTGCCCGCGCTGTCCGGCAACCGCCTGGATCTCGCGGTACAGTCCCTGGCCGAATCCATGGCCTTGTCCGACACCGAGGCGCTCTGCATCATCCATGGCCCCCGCCAGGAGAATGGCAGCGCCGTCGTCGCCTGGACCGATCGCGAACCCCTGATGCGCGCCTGGCGGCTGCTGGCCGAGGCCGGGCTGAATATTCAGCAGCTCACGCCGCTGCCGCTGGCCCTGCCGGCCCAGGACCCGGATCGCAACCGGCAACTGGCCTTGCCGGCGGACGCGCGCTGGTGCCAGCCGCTGCCCAAATGGTCTTTCGCCCGGCCGGAATGGCGCCCCGCCGCGGATCAGCGCCGCTGGCGCGGGCCGCTGGCCTGGGCCGCCGTGGCAGCCGCCGTCTGGATTTTCGGTCTCAATATTTATGCCGCCCAGCGCAGCGCGGAAGCGCGCGCGCTGACCGCAAGCACGGAACAAAGCGTGCGCCGCGCCTTCCCGGAGCTATCCGTCATTATTGATCCCCTGCGCCAGGCGGAAAACGCCCGCGACGCGCTGCGCCTGGCCCGCGGCACCAGCAGCAATGACGATTTCATTCCGCTGGCCCTGGCCGCCGCCCGCACCCTGAATGGCGCCGAAGGCCGGGTCGCCCGGCTGGTCTATGACAAAGGCGAATTGCAGCTGGGCTTCAATGAAGGTTTTACCGCGCCGCCGGAAGCCAGCCTGGGCCAGGCCGCCGCGACGCAGGGGCTGGACATCCGCAAGGATGAAACCCTGGAAAACACCTGGATCATCCGCCGCGCCAGCGAACGCAGCCGGGGAGGACAACAATGAACAGCCATAGCCCCCGGCCCGCCGCAGCGGCCTGGAGACAGAACCTGGAACACACCGGCGAACGCCTGCGCGCCTGGTGGTCGCAGCGCGAACCGCGTGAACGCAAGCTGCTGCAGATTGGCGGCGCCGCCATCGCGCTGGCGCTGGTCTGGGTGCTCGGCATCAAGCCGGCGCTCACCACCCTGGAACAAACCGATAAACGCTTGCCGCAGTTGCAGGCCACCGCGCTCAAGGTCGATGCCGTCATCCGCGAAGCTCAGGCACTGCGCCGCGGCCAAAGCGGCGCCATTCCCGCTGAAGAGCTGACGCCCGCGCTGCAATCCAGCCTGCAACGCGCCGGCCTGTCGGAAGTGGCCGCGCTGCGTGAAACCGAAGCCGGTTTCGATGGCGCCCGGCAATGGGAAGTCCTGGCGGAGAACGCCAGCGCGGGACGGGTCATAGAGTGGCTGGCAGATGTGCCCGCCCTGCTGCACATCCAGGTGCGCAGCCTGGACCTGTCACGCACGCGCATCGACGGACGCGACCGCCCCGGCTCTGTTTCCGGCAAGATCATCCTGGCTGCTCCGCAGGAGAACACCTGATGCGCCGTCACCTGATTCTGAAACTCATCGGTTTTGTCCTGGTGGCGCTGGCTGCGGCGCTCGTCGTCATGCCGGCGCGCTGGGCCATGGCCTTGCTGCCTGCCTCACTGCCCCTGGCCATTGTGGATGCCAGCGGTTCCATCTGGTCCGGCAGCGCCACGATAGCCATCGGCCCCGAAGGCCGCCGCCGCACCCTGCCCGATCCCCTGAGCTGGAAGCTGGACTGGCGCCAAGGGCCAGTGGCCGACCTCCGCCATCCCTGGCTGAGCGGCCCCCTGACGCTTGCCCCCGGCTGGCGCGGCCTGGCCATCAATGCCCAATCCCTGCGCCTGCCCGCCTCCACGCTGACCGCTTTCCATGCCGCCCTGGACACCATCGGGCCGGGCGGCGAGCTACAACTGAACTGGCCCGCATCCTTGCTGGGCGCAGCCACGCCGCCGGGCACCCGGCTGCTGGACATTCAATGGCGCAATGCTTCATCCGACCTCACACCTGTCAAACCATTCGGCAGCTATGATCTGACGGTCGCCCAGGATACCGATAACCGTGTCAAGCTGGCTTTGGCCACCCGCCAGGGGCCGCTGAGCCTGCAAGGGGAAGGCACGATCAACAGCAAGGGGCTGGTCTTCGAAGGTGTTGCCGAAGTCGAAGCCAGCGCCAGCGCCGACGTACATGGCGCTCTTAATGAACTGCTCGCCGCGCTCGGACCGCGAACAGGCAATCAAACCCGCCTGAATTTCCGCTGAGCCGCCTCCAGAACCGAAACGAAATTGCCATCATGACCGCCAAGCGCCAAGCCTCGACCTTTTCTTTCCCGCTGGTTCCCAGCACGTTGCTGACCCTGATACTGGCCGGCTGCGCCACCGTTCCGCCCGCGACGCAACAGGAACCCTCGGAATTGCTGGTCCGCACCAGCGGCGGCGTCCAGCGCCCGGCGGATGACAGCCGTTTCCACAATGACCTGCCGCCCGCGCCGCCGCCAGTCCAGGCGCCCCGCAACAAACCGGCCGCGGCCAGCCCGGTTGCGCCCCGCGCCGTCCCCAGCCACGGCACCAGTGCCGATAACCAGGTCATGCTGAATTTTGTCGATGCCGACCTGCAAGGCGTGGTCCGGGCGCTGGCGCGTTTTACTGGCAAGAACTTCATCGTCGATCCGCGCGTCAAGGGCCAGCTGACCCTGGTATCCGAAGCGCCGGTCTCCCCGGGAACCGCCTACTCCATGCTGCTGGGCGCCTTGCGCATGCAAGGCTTTGCCGTCGTGGAAGTGGACGGCGTCAGCCGCGTCGTGCCGGAAGCCGATGCCAAGCTGCAAGGCAGCCCGGTCAGTTCCTCTGACCAGGCCGGCGCCGCCAGCAGCGGCCTGATGACCCGCGTGTTCTCGCTGCGCTATGAAAACGCAGCCAATCTGGTGCCTGTCCTGCGCCCCATGATTGCGCCGAACAACCCCATCAATGCCTACCCGGGCAACAACACGCTGGTCATTACCGATTACGCCGACAATCTGGACCGCATCGCGCAAGTCATTGCTGGAATAGATACCCCGCACTCCATCAATACCGATGTCGTGCCCATCCGCTATGCCATTGCTGCCGATATCGCTGGCCTGGCCTCGCAACTGCTGGAAGGCCAAGGCGGTTCGGGCGATGCGACACAACGGATTTCCGTGGTCGCCGACCCGCGCACCAATAGCGTGCTGATACGCGCCGGCAGCCCGGCCCGCCTGGAGCTGGCCAAGGAATTGGTCCAGCGCATCGACAGCCCCACCACCAAACCCGGCAATCTGCACGTGGTCTATCTGCGCAACGCCCAGGCCACCAAGCTGGCGGAAGTGCTGCGCGGCGCGCTGACCGGCCAGGGCGGCGGCGGCACCGGCAGCGACGGCCTGTCGAATACGGGAGGCCTGTCCTCTTCGTCCTCGAATTCCTCCAGTTCCAGCAGCTCGCGTTCCGCGAACAATGCGCTCGGACTGGGCGGCAGCAACAATAGCGGCAGCAGCGCCAGCAGCAGCGGCAGCTCGAACAATCAGCAATCCGTCGCCTTTTCCGCTGGCGGCGCCACGATTCAGGCGGATCAGTCCACCAATACCCTGATTATCTCGGCCCCGGACCCCTTGTACCGCAGCCTGCGGGAAGTCATCGACCAGCTGGATCAACGCCGCGCCCAGGTGCTGGTGGAAAGCCTGATTGTTGAGGTCAATGCTGACAACTCCGCTGAATTCGGCATTCAGTGGATGGTCGGCGGCGACAATATCAATAGCGGCAACACGACCTTCGTCGGCGGCTCCAATCTCGGCGGCTCGGGCCTGAGCGGCAAAGGCCCTTCGACCATAGACGCGCTGGGCAAAGGCCTGAGCCTGGGGGTCGTCAAGGGCACCGTGGATATTCTCGGCAATGAAGTGCTGAACCTGGGCGTGCTGGCGCGCGCCATGGAAGGCACCGGCCAGGCCAATATCCTCTCCACGCCCAATCTGCTGACCCTGGACAACGAAGAAGCCAGCATCATGGTCGGCAGCACCGTGCCGTTCGTGACCGGCCAGTACACGACCTCCGGCGATGGTTCCAGCAACCCGTTCCAGACTATAGAGCGCGAAGATGTCGGCCTGACACTGCGCATCCGGCCCCAGATTTCCGAAGGCGGCACCGTCAAGCTCGCCTTGTACCAGGAAGTCAGCAACATCGACGAAACGGCCTCGGCCAGCACCAGCGGCATCGTGACGCGCAAGCGCTCGCTGGAAACCAATGTGCTGATCGACGATGGCCAAATCATCGTGCTGGGCGGCCTGCTGGAAGACCATGTCACCAATTCGACGGTCTCCGTGCCCATCCTGGGCTCCATTCCCTTTATCGGCAATCTGTTCCGCTACGACAAGCGCACGCGCACCAAAACCAATCTGATGGTTTTCCTGCGGCCGCATATCGTGCGTGATGCGCGTGACAGCGCCAACCTGACGCTGGACCGCTACAACTTCATGCGCGCGGCCCAGGACGGCATGCCGCTGGAATCGCGCTGGCTGACGCCGGATGCCTCGCGGCCCCTGCTGCCCGCGCTGGAACGCAACGACGATGGCCTGCTGGACCTGCGCGATGAACCAGCCGCCGCCGCGCCGGCTGCGCCCGTGGAAACCCGGATCATCCTCGACAACACGGACGCCGGCCAATGAACGCGCGCCTGCCCTATGCCTGGGCACGCGCCCAGCGCGCCCTGATCCAGGCCAGCCCGAGCGGGCTGGCGCTGGTTCTCAGCCAGGATACGCCAGCCTGGGCGCGCGCCGAACTCAAACGCCGCTATGGTGAATTGCCCTGCCGTGAAGTCAGTGATGCCGAGCTGGACACCCTGCTGGCCGCGGCTTATGCCCAGACCGACGACGCGGCTGCAGTGGTGGATGCCGCCGCCAGCGAAATCGACCTGGACCGGCTGCTGCAAGACATTCCTGAAGTCGAAGATCTACTGGAAGCCCACGACGACGCGCCGGTGATCCGCATGATCAATGCGCTCTTCACCCAGGCCGCGCGCGACGGCGCCAGCGATATCCACATCGAGCCTTTCGAAACGCATTCTGTCGTGCGCTACCGGGTGGATGGCACCTTGCGCGATGTTGTCAGCCCGCGCCGGGCGCTGCACAGCGCGCTGGTGTCGCGCATCAAAATTATGGCCAGCCTGGATATCGCTGAAAAACGCCTGCCCCAGGATGGCCGCATCGCTCTGCGCGTCGGCGGCCGCCCTATCGACGTCCGCGTGTCCACGCTGCCCACCGGCCACGGCGAACGGGCCGTGCTGCGCCTGCTGGACAAGGAAGCCGGCCGCCTGCAGCTTGAAAAACTGGGCATGGCCCCGGACGTCCTGCGCCAGCTGGACCGCCAGATCCGCCAGCCGCACGGCATCGTCCTCGTGACCGGGCCGACCGGCAGCGGTAAAACCACGACGCTTTATTCCGCGCTCGGCCGCCTGGATGCCAGCACTACCAACATCCTGACCGTCGAAGACCCTATCGAATACGACCTGCCCGGCATCGGCCAGACCCAGGTGAACCCGCGCATCGACCTGACCTTTGCTTCCGCCCTGCGCGCCATTCTGCGCCAGGACCCGGACGTCATCATGATTGGGGAAATCCGCGACCTGGAAACCGCGCAGATTGCCGTCCAGGCATCGCTGACGGGCCACCTGGTGCTGGCCACCCTGCACACCAATGATGCCATTTCGGCGGTCGCCCGCCTGATCGACATGGGGGTAGAACCCTTTCTGCTGGCCAGCACCTTGCAAGGTGTCCTGGCCCAGCGCCTGGTGCGACGGCTGTGCCAGCATTGCTGCAGCAAGCACGACAATGGCACGGCCAGTTGGACACCAGGCGGATGCCCGGCATGCAGCCATACCGGTTACAGTGGCCGCACCGGGATCCACGAGCTATTTACCGTTACCGATGAGATCCGCGCCCTGGTGCACAACAATGCCGATGAACTGGCTCTGCGCAGCGCGGCGCAGGCCGCCGGCATGCGCACCCTGCGCCAGGATGGCGACCGCTGGATCGAACAGGGCGTGACCTCGATGGAGGAAATCACCCGCGTTACCCGCGATGCCTGAGCGGTGGCTGAGCCGGCCTCAGTCACCGCGCGCAGCCATTCATCCGACCTTATTCTCTAGTCTGCCCAGCCATGCCTTCCTACCAGTACGAAGCCGCCGATACCGCAGGCCGCATTGAACGCGGCCTGATAGATGCCGATAGCGAGCGCGGCGCGCGCCAGGCCTTGCGCGCGCGTGGCCTGGTCGCCCTGAAAGTGCGGGCCACAGGCGCCTCACGCCAGGGCAGCCAGCGCGGCAGCAGCCTGGGGCCACGCATCAGCGACACGGATCTGGGCTGGCTCACCCGCCAGCTTGCCAGCCTGCTGGCTGCCCGCCTGCCGCTGGAAGCCTCGCTGAGCGCCACACTGGAACAGGCGGAACGCCGCCATGTCGCGCACACCCTGGCTGCCGTGCGCGCCGATGTGCGCGCCGGCCACCGGCTGGGCGAAGCCCTGGCCGCCCACCCGCGAGACTTCCCGGACATCTACCGGGCGCTGGTCGATGCGGGCGAACAATCCGGCGACCTGGCCCAGGTCATGGAAAAACTGGCCGACTACATCGAGTCCCGGGGGGCCTTGCGCAGCAAAATCCTCACGGCCTTCATCTACCCCATCATCGTGACCATTGTCTCCATCGGCATTGTCATTTTTCTGCTGAGCTATGTGGTGCCGCAGGTGGTCGGCGCCTTTTCACAAGCCAAGCAAAAACTGCCTGCCCTGACGGAAATGATGCTGAGCGCCAGCGGCTTCATCCGGGAATGGGGCGGCCTCACCGCACTGGCCCTGGCCGCCCTGTTCGTGCTGTGGCGGCTCAGCTTGCGGCGCCCCGCCGCCAAACTGGCCTGGCATAGCAAGGTGCTGCGGCTGCCGGTATTCGGGCGCTATGCCATGGGGGTGGATATCGCCCGCTTTTCCGCCACGCTGGCCATTCTGACCAGCAGCAACGTCCCGCTGCTGGCCGCGCTGGATGCTGCGCGCAAAACTTTGCGCAATGAGCGCCTGCGCGGCGCCGTCAACGATGCCACGGTGCGCGTGCGCGAAGGCGCCCAGCTCTCGGCTGCCTTGCAGGCGCAGAAAATTTTCCCGCCGCTGCTGGTTCACCTGGTCGGCAGCGGGGAACGCACAGGCGAATTGCCGTCCATGCTGGACCGCGCCGCCAAGACGCTCTCCAGTGAATTGGAACGGCGCGCCATGACACTCACCGCCCTGCTGGAACCCCTGATGATTCTGATCATGGGCGGCATCGTGCTGGTGATTGTGCTGGCCGTCATGATGCCCATCATTGAAATCAACCAGCTGGTGCAATAGGCCTTGCCTGGGGGGGCAGGCAAGGCCTGGCCGGGTCTTAATGCGCAATCTTAGTGCCCCGCTACATCCAGTCGGGCCGCGGTTTTCGCCTGCACTTCCTCGACCGTGACGCCAGGCGCCAGCTCCAGC
>NZ_JBQEKA010000097.1:0-11116 GCF_052103615.1 Kerstersia sp.
GGCACAGCTCGCAAATCAGCCGCATAATCTGCCGGGCCGTGCGCGGATCCAGGCTGGCCGTTGGCTCGTCGATCAGCAGCAACTGCGGTTCCTGCATCAAGGCCCGCGCAATCCCGACACGCTGGCGCTGCCCGCCGGACAGCGCATCCGCGCGTTTGTCCTGAAACCCGGCCAGTCCGACCCGGTCCAGCAACTCGAAGGCGCGCGCAATATCCTGTGCCGGAAAGCGGCGCAGCCAACTGGCCCAGAATCCGACATACCCCAGGCGGCCGGATAATACGTTTTCCATCACGCTCAGGCGCTCGACCAGCGCGTACTCCTGGAAGATCATCCCGATATGGCGGCGGGCGCGCCGCAGCCGGGCGGCGCTCAGGCCAGTCAGGCTGTCACCGGCCAGGGTGATGCTGCCTGATGTGGGCGTCACCAGACCGTTCACGCAACGGATCAAGGTGCTTTTACCGGCGCCGGATGGGCCGATCAAAGCCATCACCTGGCCTGCCGGCAAATCCAGCTCGACCTGATCCAGCGCCAGATCGCCAGTCGCGTAACGTTTACTTAGGGATTGCAATTGCAGCATGGTGGCTCCATGGCGGCCGGCGGCCTGCGCCAGGCCCGACAGGCATCAGCTGACTTATGCCCGGGCCGCAGGCGGCCAGCCAGGGGGGCGCCAGGCCGGTGCGGTTCCGCAAGGAAGCGCCCGGCTCTGGCGGCCAGGGTTACTTGCAGCTATAGCTGACGTCCATCGCACGGTCGATATCCCGCACCACGCCCCAGTGTTCCTTATAGGTAATGGGAATAAACACCTCTTGCGGCGGGCTGGACTTGCTGAATTCCTCCAGCAGCGCGCTGCCTGTCCAGTCAAACGTGAAGAAGGCTTCGCGCACCTTGTCGGCCAGTTCCGGCTTCAGGTTATAGACATAGCCGTAACCTGTCGTCGGGAAGGACTGCGACTTGTAGATGCTGCGCAGCTTGTCGCCCTCTACTGTGCCGCGCCCTATCATGCGGTTCATCACGGAATTGGCCACGGCCGCGCCGTCATAATCCTTATTCGCCACGCCCAGCACCGAGTTGTCATGCTTGCCGGAGAACGCCGGTTTGTAATCGCGCTCGGCCTGCATGCCGTACTCGCTGGCCAGCAAGGCCGACGGCGCTTTGTAGCCCGAGTTGGATGTCTGCGAAGTGAAGGCAATGGTCTTGCCCTTCAAGTCTTCGATTTTCTGCGCGCCGCTGTCGGCAGGCACGATGATTTCCATCTCGTAGCCATAGGCCCCCTGCTTGTCGGCCATCATGGTGAAGGGCACAAAGCCCGCGCAATTGACCGCCAGCGGATTGCTGCCTGTGTTGAAGCCTGCGATATGCAGGCGGCCGGCGCGCATGGCCTCGATCTGGGCCGCATTGGATTGCACGGGGAAGAATTGCACCTTCTTGCCCGTCACCGTGCTCAGGTGCTTCAGAAAGCCGTCCCAGACCCCGCGGTACACCTCGGGGTCTTCAACCGGCGTGTAGGCAAATACCAGCGTCGAAGGATCTATCCACTCTTTCGGGTCGGTCGGCGCATCGGCCACCATATCGCCGTCGCGGTCACAATAACGGCTGTCCAGGTCACCACGCGGGCAGGCATCCTGCGCCTGGGCCGCGCCCATGAATGTCATTCCCAGCGCCAGGCAAAGCAGTGTCTTTTTCACGAGCTGATTTCTCCGGTAAATGGCCCGCAGCAGGGTCGCGGACCGGAATCAGCTTGCCAGTCTGGCGCCCGGCGATGAAATCCTGATGACACTGCCGGATTCCATTTCTCTCATTTTTCTCTGGCGGTATCCGGCATGCCCCGTTTCTGCACGGTTCTCAGCAACATGTGGCACCGTGAGTCCCCGCACGTGGCCGTGCAGTCTGCCTGAACCTGCTCCGCCTGAATCAGGAACCGGCCGCTCCGCCGTTGTCCCCGGTGGCGACCGGCGCGCCCTCGCGTGAAGACCATTCGCTCCAGGAGCCGGGGTACAGCCTGGCTCCTTTCAGGCCCGCCAGTTCCAGCGCCAGCAAATTGTGGCAGGCTGTCACGCCGGAGCCGCACTGCATGACAGCCTCAGTGGCGGGCTGACCCGCCAGCACGGCCTCGAAGGCAGCGCGCAAGGCCGCGGGTTCAAGAAAGCGTCCCTGGGCATCGAGGTTATCGCGGAAAAAGCGGTTTTTCGCCCCAGGAATATGGCCGCCTATGCGGTCCAGTGTCTCGTTTTCCCCCCGAAAACGATCCGGCGCGCGCGCATCCACCACCAGCGGCGCCGTGCCGGTACCGACCAGCGGCCTCAGGGTTTCGTAATCGACGACTTCCACTAGCGCCGGCCGCAACCTGAAGCTACCCGCCCGCCGTATCTCGGCTGCCCCTGCCGCCACCGGCAGCCCGGCGTCCTGCCTGGCGGGCAGACCGCCATCCAGCACATAGGCGCGGGCATGCCCGGCGCGCAGCAGCAGCCACCAAACCCGCGCCGCGTACATGCTGCCCTGCCGGTCATACGCCACGATGCGCGTCGTATTGTCTGCCCCCAGGCGGGCCAGCAACGCTGCCAGCGCCGGAAAATCCGGCAAAGGGTGGCGTCCGTTGCTGCCATCCGGCGGCGAGCTCAAATGCCGGTTGAGGTCGATATGCGCCGCGCCAGGCACATGGGACTGCAAAAAAGCCTGCTGGCCGGCAGCCGGATCGCCCAGATCAAAACTGGCATCCAGCACCAGCACCTCGGCGGGCTTTTGTTGCAACCACGTCTGCAATTGCGCGGCGCTCACAAGCGGGGAATGGTGGGCCATGAAAATCTCCGGTAGAACGGTGGATGGCGAATACGCTGTCAGCAGTGTAAATCGAGCGCTCGTCTTTGACCCGGCCTGGCCCGCACCGTCTCAAGGAAAATTTGCCCGGTTTTCAGCGCCTCGGGCCTCCAAGTTTGCTATGCTTGCCGCCTTCGTTAAGGTATTCTTTGCCCATGTCCGCCCACTCCGGTAATTTGTTCATTGTCGTCGCGCCCAGTGGCGCCGGAAAATCCAGCCTGGTTCGCGCTCTGCTCGAACGGCATCCTGATATCGCGCTTTCCGTTTCCTGCACCACCCGCGCGCCGCGCGAAGGCGAAGCAGATGGCCGCGACTACCGTTTCCTTGATATCCCCGAGTTTCTGCGCCGCCGCGACGCCGGTGAGATGCTCGAATGGGCCGAAGTCCACGGCAATTATTACGGCACGCCCCGCGATGCCATCGACGCCGCCATTGCGGCTGGCCAGGACATCATCCTGGAAATCGACTGGCAAGGGGCGCGTCAGGTCCGGCAGTTTTTCCCCCATGCCATCGGCATCTTCATCCTGCCCCCCTCGCTGGAAGAGCTGGAAGCGCGTCTGCGCCGCCGGGGCCAGGATGCCGAAGCCGTCATCACCAAGCGCCTGGCCGCGGCCGAAAGCGAGATTTCGCATGCTTCAGAGTGCGAATATGTTATTATTAATCAAGAATTTAGCGATGCGTTGCAGGCCTTTGAACAAATCATTCATAGCGCCCGCCTGCGCTATCCGTCCCAAAGCAAGCGCAACGCCGAACTATTTACCCGCTTCGGCCTGCTGGACCCCCGCTAAAGCATCGTCCTGTTTTCGTTCTCTTTTTTAAGATTCGCCATGGCCCGTATCACCGTCGAAGATTGTCTGCAAAAATCGCCCAACCGCTTCCAGCTGGCGCTGGCAGCCGCTTATCGCGCGCGTGAACTGGCGCAAGGTCACAGTTCCCGCATCGAATCCAAAAACAAGCCTGCCGTTACCGCCCTGCGCGAGATTGCCGAGGGTGTCACCGGCCTGGAAATGCTGCGTAAAGTTCCGACCTGATCCCCTGGGAGGCTGGCGATGGACTTCTCAGGCCTGAAACAAGCGTCAACCGGTCTGCTGGCTGCCATCAAGGCTGGTTCCAGGCTGGGAAAGCGCCAGAGCAAATCCCACGATAATCCCGGCGGCCACGCTGCCAGTGAAGCGCCGGCCAATCAGCCGGTGGCCTCGCTGGCCGGCCTGACGGAAATCATCAGCGGTTACCTCACCGAAAAAGAGGTCGCCAAAGTGCGCGAAGCCTACCGCTTCGCGGATCAGGCTCACCTTGGGCAATTCCGCGCCAGCGGTGCACCCTATATTTCACACCCCATTGCCGTCACGGAAATCTGCGCCGGCTGGAAGCTGGATGCCGAAGCGCTGATGGCTGCCCTGCTGCATGATGTGATTGAAGACCAGGGCGTGGCCAAGCAGGAACTGGCCGAGCGATTCAGCCCGGATGTCGCTGAACTGGTTGATGGCCTCTCCAAGCTGGACCGCCTGGAATTCGCCAGCAAGGCCCAGCAACAAGCGGAAAGCTTCCGCAAAATGCTGCTGGCCATGGCGCGTGACGTCCGCGTCATCCTGGTGAAGCTGGCGGATCGCCTGCACAATATGCGCACGCTGGATGCCGTCAGCCCTGAAAAGCGGCGCCGCATTGCCAGTGAAACTCTGGAAATCTATGCGCCCATCGCCAACCGGCTGGGCTTGAATGCATTGTTCCGGGAGCTGCAAGACCTCTGTTTTGAAGCCATCCACCCCAACCGCTACCGCGTCTTGCGCAGGGCGGTGCTGGCCGCACGCGGCAACCGCCGCGAAGTGCTGGGCAAAATCCATGATGCCGTTGCCGCCGCCCTGCCGGCCGCGGGCATAGAAGCCGATATTTCCAGCCGCGAAAAATCGCTTTACGGTATTTACCAGAAAATGGCGTCGCAGAAGAAGTCTTTCTCTGACGTGCTGGATATCTACGGCTTTCGCATCATCGTGCACACCGTGCCGGAATGCTATCTGGCCCTGGGAACACTGCATCAGCTGTACCGTCCGGTGCCCGGCAAGTTCAAGGATTACATCGCCATTCCCAAGCTCAATGGCTATCAGTCCTTGCATACCATGCTGGTCGGCCCCTACGGCACGCCGGTAGAGTTTCAGTTCCGCACCCGCGATATGCACCATATCGCCGAGGAAGGCGTCGCTTCACACTGGCTTTACAAAGAAGACGACGTACCGCTTAACGAATTGCAAAAGCGCACGCACCAATGGCTGCAATCGCTGCTGGACATCCAGAGCCAGACCGGGGATTCCGGCGAGTTCCTGGAACACGTCAAGGTTGACCTGTTCCCGGACGCTGTCTATGTCTTCACGCCGCGTGGCCGCATCATCTCGCTACCGCGCGGGGCCAAGCCGGTGGATTTCGCCTATGCCATCCATACCGACATCGGCCACCATGCCGTTGCTGCCCGCATCAATGGCGAATTCATGCCGCTGGACAGCGAGTTGAGCAGCGGCGACACCATTGAAATCATTACCGCGCCGTCAGCCCGGCCCAGCGCCCAGTGGCTCAATTATGTGCGCACCGGCCGGGCGCGCTCGGAAATTCGTCATTACCTGCGCAATGTGCAGTATGAAGAATCCGTCGCTTTCGGGGAACGCCTGCTGCAACAAGCCATGCAAGCGCTCAAGGCGGAATTGCCTGAAGCCGCCGATCCCTCCTGGGATAAGCTGGTGCGCGTCAGCGGCGCCCGCAACCGCGAAGAAATTCTCGCCGACATCGGTCTGGGCAAGCGCCTGGCGGCTGTGGTGGCGCGGCGCTTCATGCCCGGTTCGGATCTCGTCGCCACCACGGCGGCGGCAGTCGATGAAATCGTCAGCGCGCGCTCTGCCCCCATTCCCATCCAGGGCAATGAAGGCCAAGCCGTGCAACTGGCCTCCTGTTGTCATCCGCTGCCCGGCGACCCCATTATTGCCGAGCTGCGCGCAGGCCATGGCCTGGTGGTACACGTCGCCGACTGCCCGGTGGCCAAACGGGGCCAGGCGCGTGAACCGGAACGCTGGGTGTCAGTGGCCTGGGACGAAAAAACAGCCAAGCACTTCTCTACCCGTCTTGATGTGACGGCACGCAACGAGCGCGGTACGTTGGGCCGGATCGCTGCGGAAGTGACCGCAGCCGAAGCCAATATCATGCATGTCACCATGCATGATGACGCCGTCGCCACGGTTTCGCTGCAGCTGACGCTGCAAGTGGAAAGCCGCGTGCAGCTGGCCCGCGTTATCCGCGCGATCCGCCATGTTCCCCAGGTGCAGAAGATCGTCCGCGTCAAAGGCTGACGCGCTTTCCCCATGCGCAGCAACAGGCAAGCTGGCATTGCGCAAAACCGGCGCCGCTTTCTGCGGCGGCCCGGCAACTGCCCTACAATCCCTTATCGTATGCGCCCGGCCAGGTTCACACCTGGCTGGACGGGCGCCGATACCGGCACTGGCCGGCCTATCGGCAGACGCGCCGGATGCCCCGGCCGCCATTGCCAGGAAGGCCACGGCCTTTCCGTTGAACCCGCTTCGCTGATGCGCATTGCGCATGGCGAGGAATTGCGCTGCGGCGCATGCTCAGGATTTCTGCCTTATGGAAGCGACACCTCTCTCACTGCGCGGTAGCCGCCGCGATATCGGCCGGGCTTTGGGTGAGCTGGCCCGCCCGCACATCAAGGGTCTGCTGGAACAAAGCCCGACATGGTTCGCGCTGCGCCGCTGGCGGGGCCATGCCCTGCTCGATCAGCTCCAGCAGGCAGCCCAGCATTACCTGCCCAAGCAGTGGGAGGAATTATGCGGCATGGCCGAAGGCATGGATATGCCGCTTGAAGACGCGCTGCTCTGGAATGTCCGTGGCGACCTGCTGCACCGGACCGATGATGGCTGCATGACGGTCGCCTTGCGACATGCAGACGGCTCCCGCTGGATTGCCCACAACGAGGACGGCGATCCTTTCCTGAAGGGCCTGGGGCGCCTGGTGGAAATCCAATCTGAAGACAGCCCCGGCTTCCTGTGCTTTTATCTGCCTGGCTCCCTGCCCGGCTATACCTTCGCGGCCAACCGCGCTGGTTTGGTGCAGGTAGTCGATAATCTGCGCATCATGCGCGGCGGCCAGGGCGTGCCTCGCATGATGCTGGCGCGCGCCATTCTGGATTGCCGCAGCCTGGATGAAGCTCAGGCGCTGCTCAATAAAATGCCGCGTGCCGGAGGCTTCCACCATATGCTGGGCGCCGTCGGCGATGAGCGGCTGCTCAGCATCGAGGCAACCCCGGAACGCTGCTCTTCCCAACCCGTGACGACGCTCTACGGCCATACCAATCACTGCATACACTTTGGCGCCCGCCAGACCACGCAATTGGTCACGACCTCATCGCGTGAACGCCTGGAGCGGCTGGATGTCCTGCTGCTGGAATTGCACGAACAGGCTGAGGCCAGCGAGCTGCTGGATATTCTGTACGACACGGAAGCCACCCTGCCGATGCTGCGCACCGACCCGCGTGACCCGGATGGCGAAAATACGCTGGCCAGCGTGATCTTCCGTATCGACGATGAGCAATGCCGCATCAGCGTCCATGACCGCAGCCGTACGCCCTGCTATCAGCAAGATATCTGAAACCTAGCCGCCCAAGGGCATCGCATCTTCGAACAAAGGCAGCGTATAGGGATCGCCGCTGGCTGCGGCGGCGGCCCCGCCTGCCGTGATCGGCGATAGCCCGGTCAGTTTGACGCCCAGCAGGCGCAGACGCCGGTCCAGCGGCACGCGTTTGAGGCAATTACCCGCGGCGCGCCTGATCGTGCGCGCATCCTGGGTGGGGTGCGGCAAAGTGAAATCCCGTGTGACGGTCTGGAAATCCTCGTAGCGCAGCTTGATGCCCACGGTTTTTCCCGCGACCCCCTTGCGGCTGAGATCGTCGGCAAGCTGCACGCACAAGCGTGTGAAGATTTGCCCCAGCAGCACTTTATCGCGCTGGGGATGCAAATCACGCTCGAAGGTCGATTCGCGGCTGACGGATTTCGGTTCGCTTTCTGTCTGTACTTCGCGGCTGTCATCGCCCCGGGCGGCACGGTATAGCCAGGCCCCCATGCGCGTGCCAAATTCGGTTTTCAGCCAGAGCAGTTCACAGCGGGCCAGGTCCCCGACTGTTGTAATGCCCGCCTGCAAGAGACGCTCGGTCGTCTTGGGGCCAATGCCGTTGATGCGGCTAGCCGGCAAAGGCCAGATCCGGCCCGGCACATCGGCCATCTCCAGAACGGTGATGCCGCCTGGCTTATTGAATTCGGATGCCATTTTGGACAACAGCTTGTTCGGCGTAACGCCTATCGAACAGCTCAGGCCCGTGGCTTCCTGAACCGCCTGCTGCAAGCCCAGCGCCAGCGCATGGGCATGGGCGCGACAGGACGGCGCCTGCGCCGTATCGGCGGCCTGCGCCATCATCTGCTCGCTCAGGTCAATATAGATTTCATCGACGCCACGGTCTTCAATCTGCGGCGCCAAGGCCGCCACAGCCATTTTGAAGCGCTGGGAATACTCCCGGTAACGGGCGAAATCGACCGGCAGCAAGATGGCATCCGGCGCAAGCTGCGCCGCTTTCATCAAACCCATGGCGGAATGAACGCCGTAGGCGCGCGCCTCATAGGTTGCCGTGGTCACGACGCCGCGGCCGGCATATGCCGACAGGCGCATATATTCCCGGCCACCATCCGGCCGTAAAACGGGAGGCGCGGCCCGGCCGCCGATAACGACGGGCTGGCCGCGCAATTCAGGGTAACGCAACAGCTCCACGGATGCGTAGAACGCATCCATGTCCAGGTGCGCAATCCAGCGCTGACTCATAAAACGATCAGGAAGCGTTGTCCTGTGAATCGTTGCCTTCACCGGCGATGACTCGCTGAGCCTCAGGCAGCAGCTTGGCATTGAGCACCGCTTGCAGCGCTTCGAGCGTCGCCGCCTTTTGGCCTTCGCCCAGCATGAAGTCCAGCTGGCCGCGCAGAACACTGAGGTCCTTCGCATCCGGGGTGCCCGCCAGCGTGACGTCCGAAACAAAGACCAGCTCGTAATCCGGGCCATTCTCGATACCGACGAAGGCAGGCGCATCCTCAAGCTGAACCGTGGAAATCGCATCCAGCAGCGCCGGTTCCAGGCCCGAGGCGCGTTCGCGGCTGACTTGCAGCTTTTCACCGAAGCCGCGCGGCAGGTTTGCGGGTTTCTCAGCCTGATAGCTGGCCAGCGCAGCCTGACCGGCCTCATGCGCTGCCGCCTGGGCGCGTTCTTCACGCAATTGAGCGCGAATGCCATCACTGACCAGGGCCACTTCGGGAATGGCCGAGGGATGGGTCTTGGCAACACGCAAGGCCACCAGCTTATTGGGCTCAAGCTCAATCACGCCAGTATTGTGGCCTTCCTTCAGCACTTCATTGGTGAACAAAGCCTGGCGCACACGCGCCGAATTCAGCCAGGCACCATCCGCGCCAGCCGCCGCCGCGTCGGCGCCTGCTGCCTTGGCATCCACCAGGCCGTTGCGGCTGACGCCGCTGGCGCGCCGGATCTTCAAGCCCAGGGTATCGTTCACAGGTTGCAGGCTGTCACGCTGGTCATAGACCAGATTGGTCAGTTTGCTGGCCTGATCGGCAAAGCGAGCGCCCGCCTTTTGCGTGCGCACTTCGTCGGCAATCTGGTCGCGCACTTCTGCCAAGGGCTGTGCCTGCGCCTTGTCCAGTGCGCTCAGTTGAACCACGTGATAACCGAAACGGCTAGGCACCGGCTCGCTGATGTCACCCGCTTCAGGCATGGCATACACAGCCTCGGCAATACTGGCAACCGGGAAGCTGGCGCGATCAATCCAGCCCAGGTCGCCGCCATTGGCGGCGGAACCGACATCCTGCGAGTTTTCACGCGCCAAACGGGCAAAGGCTGCCGGATCCTTGCGGGCCTCTTCTGCCAGCGCCTTGGCACGCTCCTGAGCGGCATCGCGTTCGGCCTGGCTGGCATCCTCAGCCACCGAAATCTGAATATGGCTGGCGCGGCGGCGCTCGGCCGTGCTGTACAGCGATTGGTTCTGCGTGTAATAGCTCTGGATGTCGTCATCGCTGACGTCCACGCCGGCACGCGCCGCCGGTTCGTCAAGAATCACATACTCAACATCCACGAATTCGGGCAGGCGCAGGGTTTCGCCATTGGCCTCATACCATTGCTGCACATCCGCGTCAGTCACAGCCACCTTGGCGGCGAAATCAGCCGCCTTGAAGGATTGCACCTGAATATCACGGGTTTCACGCAGAGCGTTATAAAGCGCCCGCACCACGCTGTCCGGCACACGCACCGATGCATCCAGCGGCGCGATCGGATTCCAGGGGTTTTGGGCGGCAACCGCCGGATCCATCCGTGCGCCTACCGGTTCGACAACGCGTTCGATGGCGATACGGCCACGCGCGCCGGCTTCATAATCGTTGGCGGACAGGCCTTGCGAGGCCAGCACGTTGCGATAGCGTTCGGCGGAAAAGCGGCCGTCCTGCTGGAAGTAAGGCTGCTGCGCGATGTAGCGGCGCAGGGCTTCATCCGAGGCGGAAAAGCGGTAGTTGCTGGCAGCCTGAGCGATCACGGCCTGTTCAAGCAGGCTGTCGATCAGCGCGCTGCGCAGCGCTGGCGTATCCACCACAGCAGGATCATAATTGCTGCCTAGGCGCTGGCGCTCCTGTTCGAGCGCATTGCTCAGCATTCTGTCGAACATCTGGCGGGTCACAGGCTCGCCATCGACGACGGCGACGTCCTGGTCCTGGGAGACATACGTGGTATATCCCTGGACGCCAACGAAAACAAACGAAGGCAGAATCAACAGCATCAGGATGAACTGCATCCAGCGCTTGTGGTTGCGAATAAAATCGAACATGAGGCATCCGGCGAAAGTTTCCTGCGAGCTGCAGGAAACGCGACACAAAAAACGAATGCGATACCATTCGTCCTGCAACCGCCCAGCATACTTGCTGAACGGCACGGGCGTCGAGTTTAACATCATGCAAGACGCTCTTCGGGAATTGTTCGCATCGTCCCTGCCCTTGCCGGGCCGCGTCTCTGCAATACCCTGCCCTGCTGTCGCCGTCCCTGCTGTACCCTTGCTTCCCCAGTTTCTTCCGGATCGGTAAATCACCGCAGCGCCCGCTGGGCGCGCGCCCCCTCCCGGTCTCTTTTGCCAAAGGCCCGCCTTGTTCAGTTATCGCCACGCTTTTCATGCCGGCAACCACGCCGACGTCCTCAAGCATTCCATTTTGCTGCATAC
>NZ_JBQEKA010000098.1:0-11109 GCF_052103615.1 Kerstersia sp.
CCGTTGGGGCCGATGATGGTGACCACACTGCCCGCAGGCACCTGAAAGTCCAGTTGATGCAGCACTTCGGCGCGGCCGTAGCCGGCGGTCAGGCCGCGGATATCAAGAAGAGGCGTTTGGCTCATATCAGTGCTCCGTGCCCAGGTAGGCTGCGCGGACTGCCGGGCTGGCCTGGACTTCGGCGGGCGTGCCTTCGATCAGGCGGGTGCCGAATTCCATGACCACAATGCGGTCGGTCAGGTTCATGACAAAATCCATATCGTGTTCCACCAGCAGCAGGCTCATGCCTTCGGCCTTCAATTGGCGCAGCACACCGGCGAGCGCCTGTTTTTCCTTGTGGCGCAGGCCCGCAGCAGGCTCATCGAGCAGCAGCAGGGCGGGGTCGGTGCACAGGGCGCGGGCGATTTCCATCAGGCGTTGCGGGCCTAGCGCCAGGTTGCCGGCCAGCTCGTGCATTTGCCCGGCCATGCCGATGCGCTGCAACTGGCGTTCGGCTTCGGCGAACAATTGGCGCTCTTCTTCTCGGTTGAGTTTGAGCATGGCGCCCACGGCGCCGGAACGGCTGCGCAGATAGCCCCCTAGCGCCACGTTTTCCAGCACCGTCATGTCAGGCATCATCTTCACGTGCTGGAAGGTGCGCGACATGCCGCGTCTGGCGATGTCACGCGAACCCAGGCGCGAAATATCTTCGCCGCGGAAACGCACGCTGCCCGAGGTCTTGCGCAACACCCCGGAGACCAGATTGAAGGTGGTGGATTTGCCCGCGCCATTGGGACCGATCAGCCCGATGATTTCGCCCGAGCGGATGCTGAAGCTCACATCATTGACGGCGACCAGGCCGCCGAACTGCTTGCGGATGGCATCGACTTCCAGCAGCATCGAACCGGGCTCAGGTTGCGGGCGGCGCGGCAGCGCGGCGGCATTGCCCCAGTCGCGCACCCGCTGCCGGCGCGGCAGGCGGTTGACGAAGGTGGGAAACAGGCCTTGCGGCATGTATTTCAGGATCAGGATCAGCATGATGCCGAACACCACGATCTCGAAACTGCCGGTGGCGCCTATGAGTTTGGGCAGCAGCACCTGCAATTGATCTTCGACCAGCTTCACGACGGCGGCGCCAGTGAAAGCGCCCCAAATGCTGCCCACACCGCCGGCAACGGCCATGAATAAGTATTCGATGCCGAATTTGATGCCGAAGGGCGAGGGGTTCACGGAGCGCTGGAAGTGGGCGAACAGCCAGCCGGAAACCGCGGCGAACAAGGCGGCGATTAGGAAGATCTGCACCTTGTAGCGGAAGGTGGAAATACCCATGGCTTCAGCCATGGTCACGCCGCCCTTGAGCGAGCGGATGGCGCGGCCAGTGCGGGAATCCAGCAGGTTGACGAGGGCGCCCGCGCCCAGCAGCGCAAAGCCCCAGATCAGATAGTAGATATTGCGGTCCTGGGTCATGTCCAGGCCCAGCAGCGGAATGGGGGGGACGCCCGCAATGCCGTCAAACTTGCCCAGCCATTCCATATTGGCCATGACATAGTTCAAGGCCAGACACCAGGCGATGGTTGCCAGCGGCAAATAGTGTCCGCTCATGCGCAGCGTGACCCAGCCTAGTATCAGGGCGCAGGCAGCCGTCAGCAGCAGCCCCGCAAATAGGTTGAGCCAGGGCGACAGGCCGAGTTGCGTGGATAGATAGGCGGTGGTGTAGGCGCCTATGCCGACAAAGGCAGCCTGGCCGAAAGACGTGAAGCCGCCAATGCCGGTGAGCAGAACCAGGCCCATGGCGGGGAGGGCATACAGGCCGATATAGTTCAGCTGCGTAATCCAGAACGCGGGCAGCGGCAGTTGCGGCAGCAGCGCAATGACCAGCACGAAAACGATCAGCGCCCAGTTGCGCTTGGGCGCGCTGCGCGGCAGCAGGGAATTGAGGGAGGTATCTGTGCTCATGATCAATCTTCCTCGGTATGCGGATCGCGCAGCGAGCGCCACAGCAGTACGGGCAGGATGAAGGTGAAGACGATGGCTTCCTTGAAGGCGCTGGCCCAGAAGGAGCTGAACGCTTCGATGATGCCGACCAGCATGGCGCCCAGCAGCGCCATGGGATAGCTGGACAGCCCGGCAAAGACGGCGCTGATGAAACCCTTCAGGCCGATCAGGAAACCGCTGTCATAGAAGATCGTCGTGGTCGGGCCGATCAGCAGGCCGGACAGCGCGCCGATGAAGGCGGCAACCGTGAAGGACTGTTTGCCTGCCGATTCCGTCGAGATGCCCATCAGGCGGGCGCCCAGCTGATTGACGGCCGTGGCGCGCAGGGCCTTGCCGCGCAGGGTGTGTTCGAAGAACAGCCACAGCAGCAGGATCAGCGCGATGGTAATGAGGAAAATGATGATGGTCTGGCCGGAAAGCAGCAGGCTGCCCAGGCTCATTTGCTCATCCCAGAGCGCCGGGGTGCGGAAGCCTTCGGCGCCAAAGAAATACAGGCCCAGGCCGGTCAGCGCGAAGTGCACGCCCACCGAGACGATCAGCAGAACCAGCACGCTGGCATTGGCCAGGCTTTGATAGGCGAGGCGGTAGATCAGCGAACCGAAAGGCGTGACCAGCGCCAGCGTCAGCAGCATCTGGGTCAACAGTGAGGGCTGGCGCGGCGCGATCCAGATGGTCAGGGCGGAAATGGCGACCGGGAAGGCCAGCGTGCGCAGCAGGCGGCCGAGGATCTGCGCGGCAGGCTGGCGTTGGCGCAGGTCGGCAATCAGGTCCAGCACGGCGGCGCAGGCGGCCATCAGCAGCAAGAACCAGACGGTGCCTGGCACCTGGCCCAGTTGAAGCATGCCCAGCGTCAAGGCGCCGAAGGCGACATATTCACCCTGAGGAAGATAAATAACCCGGGTGACGGCGAAAACCAGCACGGTTGTCATGCCCAGCAGGGCATAAATCGCGCCATTGGTCAGGCCGTCCACAAGCAGGATACTGGCGATGGAAAAGTCCATGAGCGATATCGGCGATAGGAATGAGCAGGCCCGCCAGCATCACGCTGGCGGGGCCGTAAAGAAGAGACAGGGAAACTCAGTCGGTTTCCAGCACCCAGTCGCCGTCCACGACTTTCATGATGACCGGGCTTTCGGGGGTGAAGCCCCAGTGGTCGCTGTCGGTGAAGTCGATGACTCCCTGGGAGACCGGAATGGCCGGCAGGTTTTCCAGGGCATCGCGCAAGGCGGTGCGGAATTCGGGGGTGCCTGGCTTGGCGTGTTTCAGCGCTTCCGGCACGGCTTGTTGCAGCAAGAGCAGGATGTCGTAGGAGTGCGCGCTGAACTGATTGCGGGTGCCGGGGCCAAAGGCCTGTTCGTAGTTCTGGACGAAATCGCCTGCCGCTGCCTTGGACGGGTTGCTGGCGGGCAATTGCTCGGCGATCACAGCGGGGCCGGACAGCACATACGCGCCTTCGACTGCCTTGCCGCCGACGCGGATCAGGTCGCGCGATGCGGCGGCATGGGTTTGGTAAATCTTGCCCTTGTAACCGCGTTCGACCAGCGCGCGGTGCGGCATGGCGGCGCCGGAACCGGAGGCCACGACCAGAATGGCGTCGGGCTTGGCCGCCAGCAGCTTGAGGGTTTGGCCGGTGACGCTGGTGTCGGTGCGTTGAAAGCGTTCCGTCGATACCAGCTTGATGCCGTATTGATCCGCCAGCTCCTGCATGTCCTTGAGCCAGGTTTCGCCATAGGCGTCGGTATAGCCCAGAAAGCCCAGAGTCTTCACGCCTTGCTTGGCCATATGCGCCAGCGCGGCATTGGCCATGACGGTGGAAGAGTGCGCCAGGCGGAAAGTCCAGGCGTCGCGGCCAGGCGGCACGGGAACCGGGGAGAGAGCCAGTTGTGGCGTCTTGGTTTCCAGGGCCACATCCACAATCGCCAGCGCCGAGGGCGTGGCGACCGAACCGACCAGCATGTCCACCTTGTCTTCCGTTACCAGCCTGCGGGCATTGCGCGTTGCCGTCGTGGGGTCGGTGGCGTCATCGAGCACGATGATGTTGATTTTTTCGCCAGCGATTTCGGCGGGCCACAGTTTGAGCCCGTTATTGCTGGGAATGCCCAGAGCAGAGGTTGCGCCGGTCAGCGGCAGGATGGCGCCGATGTTGATATCGGCCTGGGCCGGAAATGCGGCGGCGACGGCAAGCGCGGCAGCGAGTTTCAGGGCGGTGCTAGGGCGGTTCATATTGTCTCCTGGTGATCCGGCATTTAGTTATTAATAATAATTAAAAATGCCGGGGTCTAGCATAGGGGAAACCCCAAATATCAATGTTTTTATAGGGGTATTCCTTTTTGAATATAAGTATTCTTGTTAAGTTTATTTATGGGGTACGGGTTTGGATGGCGGCTTTCAGACCGCCCCATTCGGGTAGGAAAATACCGGCTTCCATGAGGCGTGGCGTATGCACGATGGGCGCGAATGACATATGCGCGAGGATGTCGCGTTCGATGTCGATGCCGGGGGCGATTTCTATCAATTCCAGGCCATTCAGGCCGAGCTGGAAGACAGCCCGTTCGGTAATGAAGAGGACGTCCTGCTGGCGTTGCGCGGCGTCCTGGCCATTGAAGGTGATCTGTTCCACCTGTTCGACAAATTTGCTGCTGCGGCCTTCCTGTTCGATGCGCAGCGCGCCGTCCGCGATGGCGATTTTCAGGCCGCCGGCGGTGAAGGTGCCGCAGAACACCAGTTTGCGGGTGGAGCGGGTGATATTGATGAAACCGCCGCAGCCGACCGGGCGGCCATTGAATTTGCTCACATTGACATTGCCCTGGGCATCCACCTGGGCCAGGCCCAGGAAGCTGGCGTCCAGGCCGCCGCCGTCATAGAAGTCGAACTGCGACGTCTGTTCGATGATGGATTGGGCGTTGTAAGCCAGCGCGAAATCGCCGCCCTGCGCCGGAATGCCGCCAGTGACGCCGCTCTCTACGCTGAGCGTGAGCAGATCGGCAATGCCTTCTTCGGCAGCCACGGCAGGAATGCCGGCGGGAATACCTATTCCCAGGTTGGTGATGGCGCCGGGCATCAGTTCCAGCGCCGCCCGGCGGGCGATGACCTTGCGCTCATCAAGCGGCATGGGCGGCAGGCTGCTCAGCGGAATGCGCACATCCCCGCACAGCGCCGGATTGAATGCTGTCGTAATGGTCTGCCAATGATTCTCGGGCTGGGCGACCACGACATAATCGACCAGAATGCCGGGAATCTTGACCTGCTTCGGATGCAGGCTATTGGCCTGAACAATGCGTTCGACCTGGGCGATGACAATGCCGCCGCTGGCGCGCGCGGCCTGGGCGATAGCCAGTTGTTCGAGCAGCACCCCTTCCTTGTCCAGCGTCAGGTTACCGGTTTCGTCGGCCAGCGTGGCGCGGATGATTGCGACGTCTATCCTGGGGCAGGGGTAGTACAGCCACTCTTCACCCTGGAATTCGACCAGGCGCACCAGGTCTTCGCTGCAACTGCTATTGAGTTTGCCGCCTTCCTGGCGCGGATCGACGAAGGTGCCCAGGCCAACCTTGGTCAGCAGGCCAGGGGAACGGCTGGCAATATGCCGCGTGAGCTGCGACAGTGACCCTTGCGGGAAGTTGTAGGCCTCGACCTTGCCGTCATAGACCATTTTCATCATTTCCGCGCCAGTCTGGCCGAAATGGCCGGCGATGGTGCGGCGGATCATGCCCTCGTGGGCAAAGTGCTTCATGCCGCCGTTGCCGCTATTGCCGACTGCGCCGCAGGCCCAGGTCGTGAGCTGGCGGGGATGGCCGGTTTCCAGGAAGTGCTGTTCCAGCCCTTGCAGGACTTCTTCGGGTAGGCTGGACATGGCCAGGCCGCCCAGGAAGAGGGTGGCGTCGTCGCGGATCAGGGCGCCCGCTTCCTTGGCAGTGATGATTTTCATGCTGATGACCTTTCGATTCGGGGATGTCGTCGGGGCGGCCGGGCCGGTTCGAGCAAACCGTGCTAACGGGGCCATGCCGCCCGGAAAAAAAGTGGGGTCAGCGGCTGCTGTCGCTGACGCGGATGACGGCCGCCAGGCCGGTATCGCCCGCGGCGCAGCCGGTGAACAGCCCGACGCCGCCGCCGCGCAGCACGAGTTCCTCGATCAGTTCGAGGATGGCGCGCAGGGCAGTGGGGGCTTGCGGATGGCCCCAGATGATCGGGCTGCCATAGTTGTTCATCTTTTCCCAGGGGAAGCCGGTATCACGCGCCAGCGCGATGTCATTGACGGCGAAGGGGTTGTGCGTCTTGATGGCATGGATATCGGCAATCGTGAGGCCGCAGGCCTGAAGGGCGCGGAAGGTGGCGGGCGATGGCGCCATGGGCATATGCGCGGGCTCGACGCGGGCCATGCCGAACCCCAGGATTTCAATGGCGATTTCCGGGCGGGCGGAGAGTTCGCGGGCGCGCTCGCGTGTGGTGACGATGGCGCCTGCATTGCCGTCCGCGGGGTGGGTCTGGCCGCCGAAGGTGATGGTGCCACCTTCGCGTACTGGCTTGAGTTTGGCCAGGCCTTCCGGGGTCGTGGGGAAAATGCCTTCATCGGCCTGCAGAACGCCCAGGTCTTTGCGGCCTTTGGGAGGCGTGAGCGGGGCATCCACCATGTAGCGTTTCTGGAAGGCGCGTTCGTTGGCCAGCGCTTCCAGGTATTGCTGATAACGGTGCAGTTTGAGCGCGTGCTGCTCAGCTGTGTCTATGCCATAGCGCAGCGCGACGTTTTCGCCGGTTTCCAGCATGGGTTTGCCGGTATAAGGGTCGCGAGCCATATTGTCCGGCACCCAGCGTTCGGGGCTGCCGTAGCCGCCAGGGCCGCCGGGGTCCGGGTAGTAGAGCAAGGGGCCGTTGGATTGTTTGTCCGCCATGAGCAGCAGCGCGCAGCTGGCGCTGCCCATGGCGATTTCCTGGCTGGCCATCAGCAGGGCGCGCACGCTGGTGGCGCAAGCCTGCTGTACCGAGGGGCCGGCCACACGGTCTATACCCATCAGGCCAGTGACATAGGGCAGGCCGTAGAAACTGCCAGGGTAGGGGTTGGTGGTGCCAAGAATGGCCAGGTCGATCTGGGATAGATCTACATTCCGCGCCGTCAGGGATTGCTTGGCAACCTGGGCAACCAGGGGCAGGGGGTTGAGCGTGGACAGGCTGCCTTGCCATTTGGCGAAGGGCGTGGACCAGTAAATGCCGTAAGGAATATGGGCGCGCATGCGGAAGTCTCCGTTTTGGCTTTTGATTCTATTCAAGAACTATTTTTTGTTTTCTTTCTTAGTAAAAACACCTTTTTGTAGGGGTTTTCACTAGTCGGAACGCTTGTTTACAGATCAAATTATTTATAAACTATAATCAAATAAACAGCAAGAAGGCATACCTCAATGAAGAATTTCGAGCAGTATTCCAATCTGACGGTGGAGATTGATGGCGCGGTTGCGCTGATAGGGCTCAACCGTCTGGAAAAGCGCAATGCGCTCAATGACGGCTTGATCCTGGCGTTGCGCGATGTCTTCGAATCGCTGCCGCAGGATGTCAAGGCAGCGGTGATCTACGGCAAGGGCGAGCACTTCTGCGCCGGCCTGGATCTCAGCGAACTGAGCGAGCGCGATGCGGAACAGGGAATGCATCACTCGCGCATGTGGCACCGGGCTCTGGAGTCCATTCAGTTCGGCCGGATTCCTGTGGTGTCAGCTTTGCAGGGCGCTGTGGTTGGCGGCGGCCTGGAGCTGGCGTGCGCCACGCATATCCGTGTGGCGGATGGCACGACGTTCTATGCGCTGCCCGAAGGCGCGCGCGGTATTTTTGTCGGGGGCGGCGGCTCGGTGCGGGTGCCGCGCCTGATTGGCGCGGCGCGCATGGCGGACATGATGCTGACGGGCCGTGTGTATGGCGCGGAAGAAGGCGAGCGCGTCGGCTTTGCGCAATATCTGGTGCCCGCCGGTGAATCGCTGGCCAAGGCGCGTGAACTGGCCGGGCGCATTGCCGGCAATGCACCTATGACCAACTACGCATTGATGCATGTCTTGCCGCGTATCGCCGAGGCGCCGGCCGACAACGGCCTGCTGATGGAATCCCTGGTTTCCGCCATTGCGCAGTCCGCGCCGGAAGCCAAGGCGCGCGTGGCGGAGTTTCTCGCGGGCAGGGCGGCAAAGCTGCGTGCCGGTTCGTAAGAACCGCTGTCCGGGCGTGAATAGATCCGGTGTACCGACATCACGCCTGCAAGATTGGTTTTCAGAGGGATCGAGGAGACACAAAGTGACTTCTGAATTGAAGAACGCGGCCTTGGCCGCGCCGCGCTACCGCGCCATGCGTTATGGCGTCGATACCGTATCCGTCGAACGCCGGGAAAATGGCGTTTGTTATTTGCGTGCCGGGACCGTGTTGCAGGCGGCTGCGCCCAATATGGGAAGCCGCCTGGCCTACTGGGCTGGGGAGCGCCCGGCGCATACCTTGTTCGCCCGGCGTGAACGCCTGGCCGATGGCAGTCTGGGCGAGTGGGTGCATCTCAGCTATGCCGAGGCGCTCGCGCAGGCGCGCCGGGTTGGCCAGGCCTTGCTCGATCGCGGCCTGAGCGCCGAGCGTCCGGTGGTGGTCCTGGGCGAAAATAGCCTGGAGCACGCGGTGCTGGCGCTGGCCTGCCTGTATGTCGGCATTCCGTATTGCACGGTATCAGCCGCCTATTCCACGCTGGCAACGGACTACGCCAAATTGCGCCGGGTGCTGGAAACTTTGACGCCGGGCGTCGTGCTGGCGGTGGATGGCGCGCAGTATGGCCGCGCCATAGACGCCGAGGTAGCCGAAGATTGCGAAGTCTGGCTGGAGCGTGATGACGGCTGGCGCCGCCGTGCCGGGCCTCAGGTCTTGTGGCGCGACATTTTGGCGACGCCGGCTGGCCCGGAAGTCGATGCTGCCGCCGCTGCCGTGACGCCTGAACATATTGCCAAGTTTCTGTTCACCTCCGGTTCGACCAAGCTGCCGGCGGCGGTGATTAATACGCATGGTATGTGGTGCGCCAATCAGCAGCAATTGGCGCAATCCATTCCGCTGGTGCAGGACGCGGATTTGACGATGGTGGATTGGCTGCCCTGGAGCCACACTTTCGGCGGCAATCATAATTTTGGCATTGCGCTGTATAACGGCGGCTCCTTGTATATCAATGACGGGCGCCCCACGCCGGCTCTGATTCAGGAAACCTTGCGCAATTTGCGCGAAATCTCGCCTACCGTGTATTTCGATGTGCCCACAGGCTTCGAGGCCATTGCTGCCGCTATGCGCACGGACGCCGCGCTGCGGCGCAATCTGTTGTCGCGGGTCAAATTGTTTTATTACGCTGCTGCCGGGCTGGCGCAGCCGATATGGGATGCCTTGCACGAATGCCAGGAGCAGGAGCTGGGCGAGCGTATCGTGATGGGGACAGGGCTGGGCATGACCGAGTCCAGCCCCTTTGCGCTGTTTGTGAATCATCCCGATGTCCGCGCCGGGGATCTGGGGGTACCTGCCCCCGGCCTGACGATCAAGCTGGTGCCTGATGGCGACAAGCTGGAGGTGCGCTACCGCGGGCCGAACATCACGCCGGGCTATTGGCGGGATCCGGCGGCCACGCAGGCGGCTTTTGACGAGGAAGGCTTTCTTTGCACAGGCGATGCCGTGGCTTGGGTAGATCCGGCTGAGCCAGTGCGCGGGCTGCGTTTCGATGGCCGGATTTCTGAGGATTTCAAACTGTCCACCGGGACGTTTGTCAGTGTCGGGCCGTTGCGCACGCGGATTGTGGCGGCGGGCAACCCTTATCTGGCCGATGTGGTTCTGACCGGGTTGAACCAAAAGGAGGTTGGCGCCATGGTGTTTGTGGCGCAAGCCGCGCGTGAATTGGCGGGGGCCGGGCCGGCAACGCCCCAGGCCGAGGTCAATGCCCACCCGGCGGTGCGTGCGGCGTTCCAGGGCATTCTTGATGGCCTGGCCGCCAGCGCGACAGGCAGCGCCAATCGCATTGCGCGCATGGTGCTGCTGGATGAGCCGCCGCAGTCGTCTGCCGGTGAAATCACGGATAAGGGTTCGATCAACCAGCGCGCCGTGTTGCGGCATCGCGCCGCGCTGGTAGAGGCGTTGCATGAGGGAACGGCGCCTGGGATTTTCTACCCCTCTGCGAAGAAAAAGGACTGAGAGATCATGGATATTCAAGGTGTAGCAGCATTGGTGACCGGCGGCGCTTCCGGTCTGGGTGAGGCCACGGCGCGGGAACTGGCCCGGCGGGGCGCCAAAGTGGCGATTCTGGACCGCAACGCAGAGGCGGCAGCACGGGTGGCGGCGGAAATCGGCGGGCTGGGCCTGGCTTGCGATATTACGGATACCGCAAGCGTGGAGCAGGCCTTGGCCGAGGCGGCGCAGGCGCATGGCGCAGCGCGTATTTTGATGAATGTGGCGGGGATAGGCACGGCCAAGCGCATCGTGCAGCGCGATGGCAGCGCGGCGCCGCTGGAGGATTTTGCCCGGGTGGTGCAGATCAACCTGATCGGCGCCTATAACGTCAGCCGTCTCTTTGCTGCCGCTTGCGCCGCCTTGCCGCCGCTGGAAGACGGGGCGCGCGGCGTCTTGCTGTTCACGGCCTCGGTCGCGGCTTTTGATGGCCAGATTGGCCAGCAGGCATACAGCGCGTCCAAGGGGGGGCTGGTCAGCATGACCTTGCCCATGGCGCGTGATCTGGCGCGTCATGGCATCCGTGTGGCTACGATAGCCCCAGGGCTGTTCAAGACGCCTTTGATGAACGAGCTGCCGGAAGAGGTGCAGCAGACCTTGGCGGCCTCGATTCCGTTCCCGCAGCGCCTGGGCAAGCCGGAAGAATTTGCAGGCCTGGCCTGCCATTTTGTCGAGAACGACCATCTCAATGGCGAAGTGATCCGCCTGGATGGCGCGCTGCGCATGGCGCCGCGTTAAGCGGCAGCAGACGGGCCGCCGGGCCGTTGAGCTGTTGAGTCGCTGCTGAGCCGCTGAGCCGTAATGGTGGCTCAGAGCGGTTCTGGGTGGCTCCGAGCGGCTCTGAGCCGCCGTGAAATTGTAGGGGAGTCAAAGTGGTGCAACGCGAATCCATGGAATATGACGTCGTGATCGTCGGTGGCGGGCCTGCGGGCC
>NZ_JBQEKA010000099.1:0-11056 GCF_052103615.1 Kerstersia sp.
TTGCGCCCCCGCGCAAAACGCCGCGCCCAGCAGCGCAAACATCAGTTTCTTCATAGAATTTCCGTCAGTATTCCGGATACCGGAGGAACGGTCGCTCTGCCCGTCCACCGAACGATCATGGCTTGATCAAAAGGCACTAAAAGATAATCGTTCTATATTACAGCAAGTTGCCCGGTATCGGAGTCTGGCAATTCGGCCAGCAAGCGCGCCGCGCCCGGCAGGCTCACGCCCCAGGCACGCGCGCATGCGTCATGACGCATCATGATGCGTCATGTCAGCCAAAGAAATGAATCAGCGGCGGCCGTTCAAGGTGCTAAACAGACGCCAGGCAATCATCGCCACACCGCCCAGACGCAGCCAGCGGGAGCGTTTCCCGCGCAGCAGCCAGGCCGATGCTGTCGAGGTAATGACAGGATGACGCAAGGCCAGCATCCAGATGCGCAGCACGCTGCCCACGATGCCGCTGCCGCCCAGTTTGCTGCCCAGGCCCGTCACGCGCGACACGCTATCGCGCGTGGCAGCGGCGTATTGCAAGAGCAGCTCGCGCTCGACAGATGCCTGGCTGCGCAACAGCGCAATCTTCATCTGCCGGTCTGACATTTTCTTGCTCATGTCCTGTCCCCCCGCTGTGATTGCCGTTCCAACGCCCTGCCGGCGGCATCCACTTCGCTGCGCAGATGCTTGAGCATCTCCGTGTCGCGATGCAGTTCCTCCAGCGTCGCGGCAAATGGCGAATCCCCATGCACCAGATCATGGCGCAGCCGATACAGCAGGTACAAACCGACCAAGGCATAAACGGCCGCCAGGGCGCCCAGGGCGACATAGCGGTACTCGGTCTGCCAAAACAGCATGGCAAACCAGAGAGAGAAGAGCAGGACAGCCAGCGCCAGCAGAAAAACCGCGACGAAAAACATGCCCAGCAGCTTGACCAGACGCAGACGAGCTTCCGCCAGTTCCAGGCCGAACAGCTCAAGGCGAGTACGGAATGCTTCCAGTACCGTCGCGCCCAGCGCAGTAAGAGAGTCTTTCAGATTCATACGGGTTTCCTGATAGCGCCAAGCTTTAGCGCCGATCAGCGGCGGCCGATAACCAGACCCAGCAACAGGCCCAGCACGCCAGCAGCAGCGACAGCCTGCCAGGGTTTGTCGTGCACATAGTCATCGGTGGCGCGGGCAGCGCGGCGGCTCTGCGTCACGATGGCATCTTGCGCATCGTGCACAGCTTCACGCGTGCGCTTGAGCGAAACCAATGCACGCTCACGCAGCTCAGCCGCCTTCTCGCCACTGCTGGAAGCGGCTTCGCGCAACAGCGCTTCGGCATCATGCAGCGTGGATTTCACGTTGTCGATCAATACATCCCTGCTGGATTCCGCGGATTTACGAGACATAGATTCTGCTCCTGGAAAACGCGCCCCCCGGGCGCGGCGATGAAGTACCGCCATTACTGGCGGATGAAAACACATGATCCAGCCATCCTCCAGCGCTGCCAGGCAACACCCGCCGCAAAGCGTTTGACACCGCGGACATACGCCGTAGAAACGGCCCATGTCGTCATAATAGCAGTGCGAACCCCTCCGGCAAGCCATGGAACTGGCCAAGTCAGACAAATTGTTTCAAACCCCGCTACGCCTGCAAAGCGGTTGCGCGCGCCATTCGCCGCGGCTTGTCGAGATCGTTACACAATGTGCTGCAGCGGGCGGGCGCCCCGGCATGACGGCTGTCGGCTGGCGATATCCGACGCGTTAGCCAGTTTGCCCGGACACGGCAGGCAGGCCGATCCGCGGTATATGCCGATTAGTCATTAAGTCATGAATTTTCAATCATTCCAGCGCTAGGCGCGCGATGCCAAAATGGCCTGCCTACTTTGCCTTCCTTGCCGCCATGCCGCTGTTTCCGATTTTTGCCGACTTGCGCGAGCGCGCCGTCCTGGTCGTGGGCGGTGGCGATGTCGCCGAACGCAAGACCCTAGCCCTGCTGGAAGCGGGTGCCGCCGTCACGGTTGGCGCCCCCGCCCTCACACCTGTCCTGCGCGAGTTGGCCAGCAGCGGCAAGTTGCGCCATCTCGATGGCCATTTTGAACCGGACTGGCTGGCAGACTGCTGGCTCATTATTGCCGCTACCGATGACGCCGCCTTGAACGCTGCTGTCGCGGCTGCGGGCGAGGTCCGCCGTATTTTCACCAATGTGGTGGATGACCCGCAACGCTGCAGCTTCCAGGTGCCGTCCGTCGTCAACCGGGCGCCGATCCAGATCGCGATTTCTTCCGCTGGCACCGCCCCTGTGCTGGCACGGCGGATCCGTGAGCGCTTGGAAAGCCTGCTGGATCACTCCCTGGGCCATCTGGCAGCGCTCGCTGCCAGCCAGCGCCAGCGCATCCGCGCCAGCTTCCCGGATTTACGGCGCAGACGCCATTTCTACGACTGGCTGCTGGATGGCCCTGTCGCAGCCTTGTTGCGCCAGGCCCGGCCAGCAGAAGCCGAACAGGCGCTGCAAGATGCCCTGGCGCAAGCCCATCCCGCGCTGCCTGGCAGCGTTACCCTGGTTGGCGCTGGCCCGGGCGACCCTGGCTTGCTGACCCTCAAGGCCTTGCGTGCCTTGAACGAAGCGGATGTCATTCTGTATGACCGCCTGGTCAGCGACGACATTCTGTCATTGGCGCGCCGGGATGCCACACGAATTTCCGTAGGCAAACGTCTGGGCGGCAATCACGATGCCACACAGGACAATATTCATGCCTTGATGCGGGAACATGCCCGTGCCGGCCGCAAAGTCGTGCGGCTCAAGGGCGGCGATGCCTTCATCTTCGGCCGTGGCGGCGAAGAAATCAGCGCCTTGCGCGCCGATGGCATTCCTTATGAAATTGTGCCTGGCATTACCGCTGCCCTGGCATGTGCCGCCTACAGCGGCATTCCGCTGACCCACCGCGACCATGCCCAGTCGGTACGGCTGATTACCGCCCATTGCGCCCAATCGGAAGACACGCTGGATTGGCAGGCTTTGGCGGCCGAACGCCAGACCCTGGCGTTCTATATGGGCGTTGGCCAGCTGGAAACCCTGGGCGCGCAGTTGATCGCCCATGGCCGCAGCGCCGCCACGCCTTGCGCGCTGATAGAAAATGGCTCTTTGCCCAATCAGCGGGTCCTGCCCACGACCCTGGCAAACATGGCGCATGATGCCGGACTGCACGGCATACACGCCCCGGCCTTGCTGCTGATTGGGGAAGTCACCGCCATGGCACGCGAGCATGCCTGGTTCGGTGAGTTGTTATCCCAGCCATCACCCGCCTCCCCCCCAGCAACGCGCCAAGCGACGTCATACCCAGCGCCGCCAGCGGCATCCCTGCCCGTCTGCGCTATTTAGGCCTGCCCGCGCCAGACGGCGTGCCCGCCGCGCTACCGCCATCATCGCGATGGCGGGCTACCTGCAGGCGGGTGTGAAGCGTGAAACTAGCGCCAGCGGCGCTGCCGCCCCCCTGCCCGCAGACTCAGGTGCTTTTCTGCTGCGTACCAAAAATCCGGTCGCCAGCATCTCCCAGGCCCGGCACGATATAACCGTGCTCGTTCAGCCCCTGGTCGATCGACGCCGTATAAATATCCACATCGGGATGGCGCGACTGCACTTTTTCTATCCCTGCCGGCGCCGCCACCAGCACCAGGGCACGGATATCGCGGCAGCCCGCGCGCTTGAGCAGATCAATGGTTGCGACCATGGACCCGCCGGTCGCCAGCATGGGGTCGATAATCAGCGCCAGGCGCTGATCCATATCGCTGGCCAATTTTTCCAGGTAGGTATGGGCTTCCAGCGTTTCCTCGTTGCGCGCCACCCCCACGGCGCTCACGCGCGCGCCGGGAATCAGCGTCAACACGCCATCCAGCATGCCGATACCGGCACGCAGAATGGGCACCACCGTGACTTTTTTGCCCGCCAGCTTTTCCACGCTGACCGTACCGCACCAGCCTGCAACCTCATGCGCTTCGAGCGGCATATCGCGTGAGGCTTCATAAGTCAGCAGGGCTGCGACTTCCTGGGACAACTCGCGAAAACTCTTGGTGCTCAAATCGGCGCGCCGCATCAACCCGAGCTTGTGACGAATCAGCGGGTGGCGGACTTCGTAAAGTGCCATGAAATATCTCCGTATATCTGCGCCCGCATCTATAACGGAAGGCCACGCCGCTGGCAAGAACTAAATGCATCCTGCCTGCGGCGCCGCCTGCCGCCCGCTGCGCTCAACGTTCCGCCAACCAGGCAACCAGGGCATCGTCAAAGGCGCGAACCTTATCTGCCTCGGCATGATTCACCAGACTGACGACGATATAACGTTTGCCGCTGGCGCTGGCCACATAACCGGCAATGGCGCGGACATCACGCAAAGAACCTGTTTTCAGATGCGCGCGCCCCTGGGCCTGCTTATTCTGCAAACGCCGCCGCATGGTACCGTCCACCCCCACGATCGCCATGGAAGATAAGTATTCCGGCATCCAGGGCGAACGCCAGGCGGTATCCAGCATCGTTACCAGGCTATCGGCCGAAACCGCTGCCTGGCGCGACAAGCCGGCCCCGTTATCCAGCACCAGCTCAGGCATGTTCAGCCCCTGGCGCGCCAGCACTGCCTGCGCCACCTGGGCGCTGCCCGACACGGTGGCCGGCCCGCGCCCCCGTTCCACGCCCAGCGCCAGCAGCAGCATGCGCGCCATGACGTTGTTACTGCGCTTGTTAATGACCCGTATCACATCCGACAAAGGCGGCGACTCGTGCTGGGCCAGCAGCACCGCATCCGGCGGCACCTCGCCTTCGCGCCATTGCCCGTCAAAGGTTCCGCCCATGGAGCGCCAGAGGTACTCGAAGGTGCGCTGCGCAAAATCCACCTGCCCCAAGGCCAGCCGGTACAGGCTGAATTCGCCGCAGGAACCCGCCACTTTGCCGCTGAGCTTCACCACAATACCGTCCTGGTGAATGACCGGTTCGGTGCGGACGACAGGAGGGCCAGGGCAACGGACATCACTCCACTCCACCTCGCCTTCCAGGCGCACGCCCGGCAAAGGCGGATCCATGGTGGCACGCCACCGGCGCGCTGACGCATCGGGCAGGAACAGCAGGCGCGACGCGCCAAAACCGATCACCAGCGCATCCGGGCTGGCGTTGTACGGACGGTCGCCCGCGCCGTCAAAGGCGCTGGGGTCGATCTCGACCGGCCCGAATACGCTGCGGTCCACGACAACCTGGCCGATATGCTGCACGCCGCGCAAGCGCAGCTCCCGCAGCAAGGCCCACAGGTCACGGACATCAAACAGCGGGTCTCCCGATGCCCGCAGATACAAGGCGCCTGGCAGCTTGCCCTGCGCATCCGGGTGCGCGCCTGGCTCGGTCAGCAAGGCCGTGCGCCAGGTATATGCCGGCCCCAGTTCCGAGAGGGCTGCCCAGGTCGTGATCAGTTTCATGACGGACGCAGGGTTGCGCGGCACATCGCCATTGATGCGCACCAGTTCCTGGCCCGCGAGCTCGCGCACGACCAGCGACAGCGACTCTTCCGGCAAGCCGGTGGCGCGCCAGGCGCGATCGACCTCTGCCGGCACTCCCGTCAGCGCTGCCGCCCCCGGCGCCCATAACCATGCCGCGCCCAGCAGCATCCAGGCCGCGGCCCGTCTGCCAGGACCTATTTTCGCCATTAATGCCATATTCTTTTCCGCCGTCCTTCCCTGATCTATCCCATGCCGGAAGCGGCGCGCCCAGGTGCCGCGCCTGCGCCAGCATAACCAAAACCCGTCCCGGCCCACAAACCCTTCGTGCAGCGTCTAAAATGCAGGGACTTGCCGGCGCACCCCGCCGGCCCACCGCGCCGCGCGCGCCAGATATCTTCCGTCCCGTGTCCACACCTCTGCTGCTTTCCGATTACGACTATACGCTGCCCCCGGAACTGATTGCGCAAGCGCCTGCCGCGCGCCGCGACGCCAGCCGTTTATTGCGGCTGGACCCCCAGTCCTGCCTGCACGATATGCATTTCAGTCAGTTACCCACACTGCTGCAACCCGCCGACCTGCTGATCTTCAACGACACCCGTGTCATCAAGGCCCGCCTGTTCGGCGCCAAGCACAGCGGCGGCAAAGTCGAAGTCCTGGTCGAACGGATTCTCAGCGGCACGGAAGTGCTGGCCCACATCCGTTCCAGCAAATCGCCCAAACCCGGCAGCAGCCTGCGCCTGGCCGATGCCTTCGATGCCCGGGTGCTGGGCCGCGAGGGCGAGCTCTTCCATCTGAGCTTTCCCGAAGATGCGCTGGCGCTGCTCGATCAGCACGGCGCCACGCCGCTGCCGCCCTATATTGAGCACAGCCCGGATGCCGACGACGATAGCCGCTATCAAACGGTTTACGCCCGCGAACCGGGCGCCGTCGCCGCCCCCACGGCTGGCCTGCATTTCGATGAAGCCATGCTGGAACGGCTGGCAAGCCAGGGCGTGGCACGCGCCTTCGTGACCTTGCATGTCGGCGCTGGCACGTTCCAGCCCGTACGCGCCGGGCGCATCGAAGACCACGTTATGCATGCCGAACGCTACACCGTTCCGGCAGCCACCCTGGCCGCCATCGAACAGGCCCGCGCAGCAGGCGGCCGCGTCATTGCGGTCGGCACAACCAGCGTGCGCGCCCTGGAATCGGCCGCCGCCCAGCTCGGCGGCAACCCGCCGCCTGCCGGGCAAGCAGTGACTGGCGATACCCGGCTCTTCATTACCCCGGGCTACCGCTTCCACTATATTGATGCCCTGATTACCAATTTCCACCTGCCGCAATCCACCCTGCTGATGCTGGTGTCGGCGCTGGCTGGCGTGGAACCCATCCGCCGCGCCTATGCGCATGCAGTGGCCGAGCGCTACCGCTTCTTCAGCTATGGCGACGCCATGTTCATTGAATCTCCCGCAGCGTGACCCCATGACCGGACTGAATTTCGAACTGCTGGCCACCGACGGCCTGGCCCGACGCGGCCGCATGACCCTGAACCACGGCGTGGTCGAGACCCCCATTTTCATGCCCGTGGGCACCTACGGCAGCGTCAAGGCCATGCTGCCGCACGAGCTTGAGGAAGTCGGCGCTCAGATCGTCTTGGGCAACACCTTCCATCTCTGGTTGCGCCCTGGCGTGGAAATCATGCAAAAGCATGGCGGCCTGCATGGTTTCATGCAGTGGCAGCGCCCCATCCTGACCGACTCCGGCGGTTTCCAGGTCTTCAGCCTGCAAGGCATGCGCAAGATTACAGAGGAAGGCGTGCGTTTCGCCTCCCCTATCGACGGCGCCCGCCTGTTCCTGACGCCGGAAGAATCCATGCGCATCCAGCGCGGCCTGAATTCCGACATCGCCATGGTGTTCGACGAATGCACGCCCTATGAAATCAAGGGCCGCCCCGCCACCATGGACGAAGCCGCCACGTCCATGCGCATGTCGTTGCGCTGGGCGCGCCGCTCGCGCGATGCCTTCGATCAATTGGAAAACCCCAATGCCTTGTTCGGTATCGTGCAGGGGGGCATGTATGAATCGCTGCGCGATGAATCCTTGGCCGGGCTGACCGATATCGGGTTTCATGGCTATGCCATCGGCGGCCTGTCGGTCGGCGAACCCAAGGAAGAAATGATCCGCATCCTGAAGCATGTCGCGCCGCGCATGCCGCAGGACAAGCCGCGCTATCTGATGGGTGTCGGCACGCCGGAAGATTTGGTCGAAGGCGTGGCCAACGGCGTGGATATGTTCGACTGCGTCATGCCCACGCGCAATGCCCGCAACGGCTGGCTGTTCACGCGCCATGGCGACGTGAAGATCCGCAATGCGCGCTACCGCGACGATACCCGCCCGCTGGATATGCATTGCGCCTGCCACACCTGCCGCCAGTTTTCACGCGCCTATCTGCACCATCTGCAGCGCGCCAACGAAATCACCGGCGCCCGCCTGAACACCTTGCACAATCTGCACTTCTATCTGCAAATCATGCAGGAAATGCGCGATGCCATTGCTGCCGGCACCTTCCAGGCCTGGCGCGAACAGTTTGCGGCCGACCGCGCGCGCGGCGTGGATTAAGCCATGCGACGCCAAGGGGTATTCTGCCCGCGCAAGCCTGTACTGGCGCATCGGGGTGCGCCAGTACACGGTTGTCTTCCGGTGCCGCTACAATAAATGGTTTGGATTTCAATTTGCCGGCCGCCCGCCGGTGCTTTTTTCAAACACCAATAACTAAACCTATCAACGGGAGAATTCATGCTCGCAACTGAAACGACCGGCCTGATCCTGGCCCAAGCCGCGCCCGGCGGAGAAACCGGCGGCGCTCTGATGGGCATGCTGCCCATCATCCTGATGTTCGTGGTCCTCTATTTCCTGATGATCCGTCCGCAGATGAAGCGCCAGAAAGAGCACCGCAACCTCGTCGCGGCACTGTCCAAGGGCGATGAAGTCATAACTGCCGGCGGCATTCTGGGCAAAGTCACCCGCGTGACCGACGCCTATGTCACCCTGGAAGTGGCCGATCTGGCTGAAAAACCGGTGGAAATCCTGCTGCAAAAGAGCGCCGTCACCACCGTGCTGCCCAAGGGAACCATCAAGTCCCTGTAAGCGTCATCCCCGCTGATATGGCTCCATACCGGAGCCATATCCGACTTTTCAAGACAGACCGGCAATGAACCGCTACCCAATATGGAAGTACATCACCGTCGCCGTGGCGCTGGTGATTGGCCTGCTCTATACCCTGCCCAACTTCTTCGGTGAATCTCCCGCCGTCCAGATATCCAGCGCCCGCGCCACCTTGCGCGTTGACCAGGGTACGCTGACCCGGGTGGAACACGTGTTGCGGGACGCCGGTCTGGAAACGACCGGACTCAGTTTCGAACAGAGCGGCACGATAGGCACGGTGCGCGCCCGCTTTGCGAACACCGACATTCAGCTGCAGGCCCGTGACCTGCTGGAACGCTCGCTGAACCCCGATGCCGCCAATCCGTCCTATACGGTTGCGCTCAACCTGCTGTCGGCCTCGCCGCAATGGCTGAGCGCACTGGGCGCGCACCCCATGTTCCTGGGGCTGGACCTGCGCGGCGGTGTGCACTTCCTGCTGCAAGTCGATATGGACGGCGCGCTCAATGCCCGTTACGACTCGCTGGCCGGTGATGTCCGCAGCTTGCTGCGTGACCAGAAAATCAGCAATGCCAGCGTCGAGCGCAGCGGTCACAGCGTTGCGGTGACTTTCGCTGACGAAGCCGCCCGCGACCGCGCCCTGAGCGCCCTGCGCAGCCGCTTGCCCGATCTGGAATTCAGCGACAACCCCAATAATCCCGTCCTGCTCACCGGCGTTTTGAGCCCCACGGCCATCAGCGCTGTTCAGACCAATGCGCTGCGCCAGAACATCACGACGCTGCACAACCGTATCAATGAACTGGGCGTGGCCGAACCCATCATCCAGCAACAAGGCGGCGACCGTATCGTCGTGCAGCTGCCTGGCGTGCAGGATGTCGCCCGAGCCAAGGAACTGCTGGGCCGCACCGCCACGCTGGAAATCCGCATGGTTGACGACAGCCCGGCTGCCCTGTCCGCCCTGTCGGCTGGCCGCGTGCCCTTCGGCCTGGAGCGCTATGAAGACCGCAACGGCCGCCCGCTGCTGGTCCGCCGCCAGGTACTCCTGACGGGTGAAAACCTGCAGGATGCGCAACCCGGCCGCGACCAGCAATCCCAGCTGCCTGCCGTGCACCTGACGCTGGATGGCAAAGGCGCGCGCATTTTCCGCGATATCACCCGCGACAACATCAACAAACGTATGGCCATCCTCCTGTTCGAAAAGGGCAAGGGCGAGGTCGTGACGGCACCCGTCATCAATTCCGAAATTCCTGGCGGACAAGTGCAGATTTCCGGCAGCATGGGCCCCGAAGAGGCCGCCGACATCGCGCTGCTGCTGCGGGCCGGCGCGCTGGCCGCCCCGATGGAAATCATCGAGGAACGCACCATCGGCCCGAGCCTGGGGGCGGAAAATATTGCGCAAGGCTTCAATGCCACGCTGTATGGCTTCCTGGCCATCGCCGTCTTCATCATTCTGTACTACCACCTGATCGGTATCTTCTCGACTATTGGCCTGGTCTTCAACGTGCTGCTGCTGCTGGCGCTGCTGTCCATGCTGCAGGCCACGCTGACCCTGCCCGGCATCGCCGCCATCGCGCTGACACTGGGCATGGCCATTGACGCCAACGTACTCATCAACGAGCGCATCCGGGAAGAGCTGCGCAACGGCGCCACACCGCAACAAGCCATCAATCTGGGCTTCGAGCGTGCCTGGGGCACCATTCTTGACTCCAACCTGACCACGCTGATCGTCGGGCTGGCACTGCTGGCATTCGGCACCGGCCCGGTACGCGGCTTCGCCGTCGTGCACTGCCTGGGCATCCTGACCTCGATGTTCTCATCGGTGGTCGGCGTGCGCGCGCTGGTCAACCTCTGGTATGGCCACCTCAACCGCAAGGCCAGCAAGATCTCCATCGGCACCATCTGGAAACCCGGGAAGGACTGAGACGCATCATGGAATTTTTCCGCATACACCGCACTATCCCGTTCATGCGCCATGCGCTGGTGCTGAACCTGATAAGTCTGGTCACTTTCATTGCAGCGGTTTTCTTTATCGTTTCCAAGGGCTTCCACCTGTCCATCGAATTTACCGGTGGCACAGTCCTGGAAGTGGCCTATACGCAGAGCGCACCGCTCGATGATGTCCGCAAATCGGTAGCCGGATTGGGCTATACCGACTTTCAGGTGCAGAATTTCGGCACCTCGCGTGATGTCATGATCCGTCTGCCGCTGGCGGAAGGCCAGACGTCGGCCACCCAGAGCGAAACGGTGCTGGCAGCCTTGCAGGCCGCCGATCCCAGCGTCGAACTGCGCCGGGTGGAGTTCGTCGGCCCGCAGGTCGGCCGGGAACTGGTGGAAAACGGCCTGATGGCCCTGCTGGTCGTGGTGCTGGTCATCATGGTGTACCTGTGCTTCCGTTTTGAATGGAAGTTGGCATTCGCCGGCGTGTTCGCCTACCTGCTCGACGTGGTATTCATCATG
>NZ_JBQEKA010000100.1:0-11039 GCF_052103615.1 Kerstersia sp.
TATTTCTCTCGAAATGCTTGCAAAGAATAAAATCACGGCTATAATTTAATTCTTGTTCGGAGCGTAGCGCAGCCTGGTAGCGCACTTGCATGGGGTGCAAGGGGTCGCGAGTTCGAATCCCGCCGCTCCGACCATTATTATTAAAAGCCCACAGTGGAAACACTGTGGGCTTTTTCGTGTTCGGCGGTTTTTCGGCCGGTTGCTGTATGCAATCCTCCATCGCCTCCGTGCTGGCGGCCAGGCGCGGCGGCAAGCCCGGCAGTCATGGGAACCAAGGGACCCAAGAGAAGCCAATGCGCTGCGATTGCATATCCGTAAATGGCAATTCCTGAATTAGCGCCCGCGGCAGAGACTGCCAGGATCAGAAAACCACAATTCATTTTTATGATTTCCTAATGCAGGCCGCAATGTTTCATGGATTGAAAATCGGTTTCTGTTTTTCGGGATAAAGATAATTGATTCATCTTCAGATAGTGATGCTGCGGCGCGTGTTTTATGCCGCGCAGTCAGGTAAAACCCTTTGATGTTCTTTTATTTTCTTCGTCATGTGCGTCGGGTATATTGGTTATTGTGTTGCATGTTTTATCTAAGATAAGTATGCATGCCGCTCGAAATGTTGTCGGGATTGATTCTTTTTTAGAAAATCTATTGATCGAGGTAATATGACTGACGCCAGCAAGGTAATGAAGATGCTTGATCTTCCTATTGGTATCAATGCCAGTGGTGTGCGCCATGAGACGGACTCCATGGGGGGAATGGATGTGCCGGCAGATCGTTACTGGGGCGCCCAGACCCAGCGCTCGCTGCTGCATTTCTCCATCGGCAATGACCGTATGCCCAAGCGCGTTTACCATGCTTATGGCTATGTCAAAAAAGCAGCGGCCCTGGTCAATGCGGCGGCCAAGCGGCTGCCTGAGTGGAAGGCCAAGGCAATTGTGCAGGCAGCCGATGAAGCCATTGCGGGCAAGCTGGATGAGAATTTCCCGCTTTATGTGTGGCAGACGGGTTCCGGCACCCAGTCCAACATGAATATCAATGAAGTGCTGTCCAACCGCGCTATTCAATTGCTGGGCGGGGAACTGGGCAGCAAGACGCCGGTGCACCCCAATGACGATGTCAATATGGGGCAGTCTTCCAACGACAGCTTTCCGACTGCCATGCATATTGCAGCCGTTCTGGCGCTGGATGAGGTCTTGCTGCCTCAGGCGGAAGCGCTGGCGGCCGAAATTGAAAAGAAGTCGCAGCAGTGGATGGGAGTGGTCAAAACCGGGCGCACGCATTTGCAGGATGCGACACCATTGACCGTCGGGCAGGAATGGTCGGCTTATGTTGTGCAGATTCGCGATGCGCTGGAACGGATTTCCCAATCCAAGAGCGGTCTGTATCAGCTCGCGGCTGGCGGAACGGCAGTGGGAACGGGCTTGAATGCGCCGCCGGGATTTAGCAAGGAAATCGCGGCCAAGATTGCTGAAATTTCGGGCAAGCCATTTGTGACGGCACCGAACAAATTTGCTGCGCAGGGCTCGCTGGATGCCATGGTTGCGACCATGGCCGCGGTACGCGGTCTGGCGGTGGCTTTGATGAAGATTGCCAATGATATGCGCTGGCTGGCATCCGGCCCGCGCTGCGGGCTGGGCGAGCTGATATTGCCGGCCAATGAGCCTGGCTCCTCCATCATGCCCGGTAAGGTCAACCCCACGCAATGCGAAGCCATGGTCATGGTGTGCATTCAGGTGCTGGGCGAAGACAATGCCGTGGCATTTGCGGGCAGCCAGGGCAATTTTGAATTGAATGCGATGCGGCCCATCATCATCAATAACACGCTGCATTCCATTCAGATTCTGGGCGATGCCTGTGAGAAATTCCGTCTGTATTCGGTGGCAGGCACGGAGCTGAACCGGAGCCGGATTGATGCCATGGTGGATCAGTCGCTGATGCTGGTCACGGCCTTGTCGCCGGTGATCGGCTATGACAAGGCGTCGCAGATCGCGCATATGGCCAATGACGAAGGCACGACCTTGAAGGCGGCCGCGCTGAAGTCCGGTTTCATTGACGAGCAGAAGTTTGATGAAATCGTCAATCCTGCCCAGATGGTCGGGCAGGGCGTGGCGGGCAGCTAAGCGGTTTGCCTATCGTGCCAGGCGGGCTCACATTCGTGTGATGCCCGGGCCATGAAAGCGGGTCTGCTGCGGTGCCGGGCAGGCCCGTTTTTCATGGGGGCTGCCCTGCGCGCGCAGCCTGGCGCGCGAGTACGTCAGTTTGCTGTTATCGAGGTATTACAAAGGCTTATCCAGGCCGCCAGACTTTGTCATTAGGATGCCGAGAACGACGTCATTGTGCGTGCCAGCGGCAGTTGCTCCGGGGCAGCGGACAGACGTTTTCCTGTACGCGGTATTTTCTCGGAGCCGTTCCATGCAGCGACATTTTCTGCGCATTCAAACCCGCCTGGCCGCGGCCGCTATTGCCGGTGCGCTGGGGCTGGCCGCCAGTTGGCCCGCCATGGCCGCCACGCATCTGCGGCTGGCGCATGCTTCCAGCAGCGATAGCCTGGTCAATCAAGCCATTCAACGTTTTGCCCGCCAGGTAGCCGAAGCATCGGAGGGCGAGCTGCGGGTGACGGTGTTCCCCGACGGCCAGCTGGGCGATGAAGCGCCCATCGTGGACGCGGTAGGGGCCGGGGCGATAGACATCGGCCTGGGAGGCGCCGTGGATGGGATTGATCCGCGCCTGAATGTTGTGACGCTGCCTTTCCTGTTTCGTGATGCAGCCAATGTGCACGCGTTTCTGGATGGAGAACAAGGGCAAGCCTTGATGGCGCTGGGGCAGGATCACGGCTATGTGGTGCTGGCAGCCTTGGATTCCGGCTTCCGTCAGTTCGCCAATAGCAAACATGCCGTGACGACGCCGGAAGACCTGGCCAGTCTGAAAATACGCACGCCGCCCAACCCCGTGATGCTGGCGACGATACGGCAGCTGGGGGCTTTGCCGCAGTCGATTCCGTTTGGCGAGGTTTATACCTCGTTGCAATCCGGCGTGGTCGATGGGGTGGAGCCTGAGCTGCGCGACTTCTATGACCAGAAATGGTACGAGGTGGCCAAGCATGTGTCTTTGGCCAATTACATCTGGTCGGCCAATTATTGGTTCATGAACAAGGACCGCTACGACAGCCTGAGCGACGCCCAGCGCCAGGTGCTGCAAGCGGCCGTTGCGGATAGCGTGGCCTGGTACCGCGGCGAATTGGATAGCGCCTATGCCCGTCTGGACGCGACCTTGCGTGAGGCCGGAGTGAGTTTTTCCGAGGTGGATATTGCCTTGTTCCGCGATAAGGTCGGGCCGGTGTACGAACAGTTCTCGCGCGAGTGGGGGCCGGCCTTCGTGGAAGGCGTGCGCCAGGCGGCAGACCGCTGAGGGATGGATCATGCAGGCAGATCAATCTTCGGCCGGCGCATGGCGCCGGGCCGGCTGGCCCGAGCGTGCGCTTGAGGCGCTGGGCATCGCCCTGTTTCTGGTCACGCTGAGCGCCACCTTGGCGGGCGTGTTCGTGCGCTATTTTCACTGGCAGGGCATGGAGTGGTCGTTCGAGATCGCCGGGCTCAGCTTTGTCTGGGTGACTTTCATCGGCTGCGTGCTGGCTGAGATCCGGGGGGAAAACGTGCGTTTCGTCGGTTTGCTGCTGATGCTGCGTGAAGGGCGCCGCCGCTGGCTGGATGGCTTGGGCACACTGGTGCTGCTGGGCGTGGCGGCTTGGCTGACGGCCAGCGCCTGGGCGGTGATTCAGCGGTCGGGCCATGTGCCCAGCCCGGTGCTGCGCTGGCCCAGCGGGATGATGAGCGCGGCCTTGCTGAGCGCGGCGGCCATGCTGGTGCTGATTGCCTTGTTGCGGCTCGCCCGCATGCTGAAGCCCCGGAGGGCGACATCATGACAGTCGTCTTTTTATTCCTCAGTTTCGTGTTTTTTCTGGCTATCGGCGTGCCCATTGTTTGGGCGATGGCAGGGGCCAGCATCGTTGCATTGTTGACGGGCGACCTTAGCATGCCGCTGGCGTGGATGGCGCAACAGACCATACGCGGGGCGGATTCGATCAGTCTGGCGTCCATTCCGCTTTTCCTGTTTGCCGGGGAGCTGATGAACCGCGGCGGCCTGACGCGGCGCATCATGCGCCTGGCGGAGTCGGTGTTCGGGCGCATGCGCGGCGGCCTGGGGCTGGTCAATGTCGCGACAGCCTTTGTGTATAGCGGCGTGACCGGGTCGGCGACTGCCGATACCGGGGCCGTGGCCAAAGTCATGATTCCTTCCATGGCGGAACGCGGCTATCCCCCGGCATTCGCCGCGGCGGTGACGGCGGCATCCGGGACGCTGGGCATTATTGTGCCGCCCAGCGTGATCCTGATCCTGTATGGCGTGCTGACCAATACATCCATTGGCGGCCTGTTCATGGCTGGGGTGATTCCGGGCGTTCTGCTGGCCCTGACGTTCATGGTGACGGCCTATATCGTGGGGGTGCGTGAAAATTTCCCGCGCGTGGAAGTGCCGTTTGATGCCGCCCAGTTCTGGCGGGATCTCTTGTATGCCATGCCGGCTATTCTCATGCCGCTGCTGGTGCTGGGCAGCATCGTGGCCGGTATCGCGACCACGACGGAAGCCGCGGCGCTCTCGGTGCTGTACGCGCTGGCCGCGGGCGCGCTGGTCTATCGCGAGCTGCGCTGGCGTGATCTGTGGCCGGCCATGAGCGAAGCCGTCGTGACGACAGGTTCGGTCATGGTGATTATGGCGGTTGCCATGCCATTCGGCTGGATTCTGACCATAGAGCAAGTCCCGCACACGGTGGCGAGCTGGATTGTGGAGATGAATGCCGGGCCGGTAGTCACGGTGCTGCTGATTATCCTGGCGCTCAAGGTCGTGGGTTTCTGGCTGGATCTGGGCCCGGCCATGATTATCCTGGCCCCCATTCTGGTGCCGATCGCCAAGGCCGCGGGCTTCGATCCTTTGCAGATCGGTCTCATTTTCACCGTGACGCTGGGTTGGGGGCTGTTCACGCCGCCAATAGGCACCAATATCTTCGTGGTATGCAACATTGCCCGGCTGGGCATAGGCGAAGTGTCCTGGCGTCTGGTGCCCTTCTGGGCGGCAACGGCGGCCGTGCTGCTGTTGCTGGTGCTGTTCCCCGGGCTCAGTACCTGGTTGCCGCACATGATGGGCTATTGAGGCCAGCGCCGCAGCAGGCGGCGCGCATCGCTACCGGTTTTTCATCATAAGGACGCTGCCCGCCCCAGGGCGGGCGGGGCGTTCTGCACTCGTTTGACAGGATAGGATCATGACGCATTTGGTTGGAGGTATTTCCAGCGCCGGGCGCGCGTTGCCCGAGTTTGAGGGTCAAGCCTTGAGGGTGGAGCGGTCGGCCGGGGCCTATCTGTGGGGGGAAGATGGCCGGCGCTATCTGGATACGGCCATGGGCTTTGGCGCCACCTTGCTGGGGCATGCCGACCCCGAGGTGTTTGAGGCGGTCGCCCGTGTACAGCAGCGCTTGCCCATGCCGTCCTTCGCGCATCGCGGGGAAGAAGAGGCAGCGGCTGCGCTGGCGAAGCTGACCGGCCCCTTGTCGCAAGTCGTTTTCGTCAATACCGGCAGTGAGGCGGTGCATCTGGCCTGCCGCCTGGCGCGGGCGGCCACTGGCCGGCGCCGCATTGTCAAGTTTGCTGCCGGTTATGACGGCTGGTATGACCAGGTGGCCTTCGGCAATGCCAATTCGGGCGAAGCCGCCATGGCGGCTGGAAACCGGCCGGAACGCGATGGCATGCTGCTGCTGCGCTATAACGACCTGGCGGATGCCGAGCGCCTGTTTCAGGAACAGCCGGATGTGGCGGCGATTCTGATTGAACCCGTCCTGGCCAATGCCGGTTGCGTAGAGCCGCAGGCGGGCTATCTGAAAGCGCTGGCGGCGTGCGCGCGGCGCCATGGCGCGCTGGTGATTCTGGATGAAGTGCTGATGGGCTTTCGCCTGCATGCCGGTCTGGCAGGCCATCTGTTCGGCGTGGAGGCGGATCTGGCCACAGTCGGCAAGGCCATAGGTAGTGGCGTACCGGTTGCCGCGCTGGTCGGCAAGCCGGAACTCATGGCCTTGTTCGAGCAGAATAAAGTCAGCCGCGCCGGGACTTATAACGGCAACCCGCCGGTATGCGCCGCGGTGACGGCAACCCTGGAAAAACTGGCGCGCAGCGATTATGCGGCGCTGCTGGCGCGGGGCGATGCCTTGCGGGCGCGTTTGCCGGCATTGTTCGCGCAGCAAGGCCTGGCATTGAGCACATCAGGCTATGCAACGGTTTTCACGAACTGGTCTGTGCCGCAGGCCCCCGGGGACTATACGCAGGCCTTGGCTGCCGCGTCGCCCGTCTGGACGACCCGGCTGCATTTGGCATTGCGGCGCCAGCAGGTGTTGAGCATGCCATTTCCGTTCGGGCGCATGTATCTGACCTTCGCGCACGGCGATGCGGAAGTGGCGGCGCTGGAGGCTGCCATGGCGGAGGCGGCGAAAACGCTGGCGGCAACCGCGGAGGGCTGAATATGTGGTGCTGGCGTGCCGGCGTGCTGGTGTGCTGGGGAGTCAGGCGGCCAGCCGGTGCGCCTGGCGCTGAAAGTGTTCTTGCAGAAAATGGGCCAGACGGCGGGCAGTGAAGCGGGCATCGTCGGGCATCAGCAGCGCCAGTTCCAGTTCCGGCAGGGGCGGCAGGCCATGCCGCTGGTCCAGAATGCGCCAGCCGGCAGGCAGGATGGCGGCTGGCAATACCGTCAGGGCGCCGTTCAGGCGCACGGCCATTTGCACGCCCGGCAGATGTGACGAGGCGCAGGCAATGCGCCAGGCGCGGCCCGCTTCATCCAGCGATGCCAGAATGTGCGGGCGGGCGCGGCATTGGTCGGCAAAGAGGGCTAGCGGCAGGACGGCTTCTTTTTCCGGGCGGTGCTCGCCCGCATTGCACCAGACTTGCGGCTCCCGGCATAGCAGCGTGCCAATAGGCCGTTGCGGGTCGCGGGTGACGATGGCCAGGTCGAGTTCACCCTGATTCAAGGACTTTTCCAGCCGTGAGGAAAAGTCGCAGATGATATCGACCTGGGCATCGGGGTAGCGCTGGCGGAAATCGCGCAACAGCACATTGCCCAGGACATCCAGGTAGTCATCGGGCATGCCGATACGGACATGGTCGGATCCCTGGTCGCAATGCAGCGCGCACAGCGCTTCATTTTCCAGGTTGAGCATGCGGCGCGCGTAGCCCAGGAGAATTTCGCCTTGCTGTGTCAGGGCCAGTTGCTTGCGCTGCCGTTCGAGCAGGCGGCGGCCCAGTTGTTCTTCCATGCGGCTGATGACCAGGCTGACGGCGGCCTGTGTTTTGCCCAGGCGTTCGGCGGCAATGGTGAAGCTGCCATGATCGACGACGGCGACCAGGGTGGCGAGGGAATCGGTACTGAGATGGCGCATGATGGGGTCCGGTAGCCGCACAGCAAGGACGGTCTGTGCGAGCGCTCTCCGTGCATGCCTGGATTGTTGTGTGCGGCCGTTGCCAGGGCAATCAGGGATAGCACCGATGGCTGCCGCGCGCCGCGCCGGGGCCAGGCTGACGCCAGATGGGCCAGCAGCTACACTGTCGCGATGGCAGGGCGCAGGCCGGCCCGCTGCTGTCTGGATGATCTGACTGGAGGAACCATGAAGTCTTTGCGCGTATTCCATATCCGTCCGGGAAAGTCAGTGGAAGAACTGCCCCAGCCGCCGGAGGAACCGCCGCGTGAAGGCTATCTCTGGCTGGCGTGTTCGCATGATGATTTCATGAGCCGGACCGACACGGTGCAAAGCTTCTGCCAGACCCTGGGCGGCACACGGATTCTGGATCTGCATGTCTCCGATCTGTCCAATCTGCAATTGCCTTCGCATCTGGATTACACCTCGGACTACGATGTGCTGGTGTTCCGGCGGCTGGCTTTGCATGAGGGTTTGCAGGCCGAGCCGGCGAACGGGCGTGATCAGAGCGCGCCGCGCCGCCTGAAGGAGGTGGCGGTGGCCTTGGGCGTGGAGACGGTGCCTGTGGGCTTCGTGCTGTTTGACCGCCTGCTGCTCAGTGTGCATCCCGAGCCTTGCGTGGTGCACGAGGCCTATATCCGCCGTTTGTTGTCGCTGGCGCGCGGGGAGCCCCGCCAGCCGGGCAGCCTGGCGCGCTTGCCGGCTTCTCCGGCTGAATTGATGCTGCGCATTACCAGTCTGATGGTTGATGGCTTTCTCGATTTGCGCAAGCATCTGACGCGCCAGCTCGAACACTGGCAACAGCGCTTGATGCGGCCGCGCAAGAACTTCGACCGCTGGGACGCCTTGTTGCGTTCACGGCAGGTATTGCACTATCTGGATGAATGCTGCGAAGACCAGAGCAATGCGCTGGCCAGCTGGATGGATACGCTGGAAGATTGGCCAGTGCCGGGCACCAAGGAAAGCCGCCATGAGCGTGAGCAGCTGCTGGTACGCGGCCGTGATGTGCTGGAGCACATCGAACGGGTGGCGCACCATGTGCGGCGGCTGGAACAGAGCGCCGAAACGGCGGTGCAGATACATTTCAGCATACAAAGCAATCGCACCAATGACGTGATGCGCGCCCTGACGGCAGTCACCGCTGTGTTCCTGCCGCTGAACCTGATTGCGGGCATTTTCGGCATGAATTTCGACTCTGTGCCGTGGCTGCATGATGCGCACAGTTTCTGGGTCACCATGGGCATCATGCTGCTGATCGCGCTGGTGCTGCTGGGGTATTTCGTGCGCAAGAATTATTTGTCTTCCAACGAAGAGGAGTGACCGGGCGCCAGGGAATCCGGGTCGGCCAGCATGGCGATCACGCGCTGGCGCAGCCAGACGGTGCCTGGGTCGGCATCGAAGCGGCGGTGCCAATGAACCGTGACTTGCAGCGGCGGCAGGGTGACGGGAACGGGCAGGATATCAAAAGCCCCCTCCCGGTTGAGCCAGAGCGCGGCCCGGTAGGGCAGGGTCAGAATCAAGTCTGTGCGCCGGGCAATTTCCGCAGCGGCCGAGAAGTGCGGCAGGATCAGCGCGGGCCGGCGCGGCACGCCGGCTTCGGCCAGAATCTCATCGAGGGCGCGGTGCGAACTGCCGCGCGAATCCACCAGAATATGGTCAAGCTTGCGGTATTGCGCGCGCGTCAGCTTGCCGCTCGCAAGCAGCGGGTGCCCGCGCCTTCCCAGGCAACAGTAGTGTTCGTGGAAGAGATGCGCGTGACAGGTCTGCTGCCGCAATCCGGCGAGGTTGCCGATAGCCAGGTCGATTTCGCCGTCGCGTAGCGCCTGGGGCAGCGTTTCCAGCGGTACTTCCTGAATTTCAAGCTGCAGCCGGGGCGCCTGCTGGTGCAATTGTTCCATCAGCTCAGGCAGAAACACCATGACGCCGATATCCGACATGGCCATGCGGAAACGCCGGCTGCTGCGTTGCGGGTCGAAGGCCTGGCGCAGGTTGATGGCTTCGGTAAAGCTGTTCAGGCCGCGTTCTATGGGTTCTGCCAGCGCTTGCGCGACAGGCGTGGGCTGCATGCCGTCGGGTGTGCGTAGAAATAGCGGGTCGTCAAACTGTTCGCGCAAGCGGTTCAGCGCATAGCTGACGGCGGGCTGTGTCAGCCCCAGGCGCTGGGCAGCGCGGGTCACGCTGCCTTCGTCCAGCACCATCAGGAAAACCCGCATGAGATTCAGGTCAAATTCCATTCTTGCCCTTGATATAAAACTGGCTTATTCAATACATAATAACCATAAATTTGACGGATATATAGTTGACTCCTAGACTAAATTTCATGCGATCCCGGCGAGCAGGCAAGGGCAAGGAGATCGCGGAAAAACAGGAGGAGTCATATGCGTGTTCAGCTCACGCAGCAGGAAGCCGCAGTGCCTGGGCACACGGCTTGCAGCATGCAGGAAAATCCGGCGGATGCGGCCGGCCAGCGCACCATGTCCGTGCCGCAGCTTTTGTGCCAGCAGGCGCAGCGTCATGGCAGCCGGCCTTGGCTGCAGGCGCCTGGCGGCGCGCTCAGCTTCGAGCAGGCGCCGGCTTTTGCCGCGCGCTGGGCGGCGCTGCTGGCGCAGCAGGGCGTGGGGCGCGGCGACCGGGTCGCGCTGATGATGGGCAACCGCATGGAGTTTCTCGGTGCCGTACTGGGCTGCGCCTGGCTGGGGGCCGTGGCTGTGCCCATCAATACCGCCTCACGCGGCATGCAGTTGCAGCACATTTTGTCCAATAGCGCGGCCAGGCTGGCGCTGGCCGATGCGCCGGCATGCCAGGTGCTGGCGGGCCTGACGGAGCAGGAAGAGCTGCCGCTGGCACGCATTCTGCTGGTCGGAGCCGGACCGGAGAGTCTGCTGGCCGGCCGCGTGCAGGCATTGCCAGGCTTGCCCGAATCAGGGGAGCTTGCCGCGCAGGGTTTGCCGGGCGATACGCTGGCCATTCTCTATACCTCGGGCACTTCCGGCTTGTCCAAGGGGGTGTGCTGCCCGCATGCGCAGTTCTACTGGTGGGGAGTGCTGACTGCCAGAAATCTGGAAATCGGCCAGGACGATGTGCTTTATACCTGCCTGCCGCTGTTTCATACGAATGCGCTCAATGCCTGCTTCCAGGCGCTGGTGACGGGCGCGGCGATAGTGTGTGATGAACGGTTTTCCGTGAGCCGGTATTTCGAGCGCCTGGCTGCGACGCGGGCGACGGTGACGTATTTGCTGGGGGCGATGGTGCCCATGCTGTTGTCGCGGCCAGCGGCGGCGGATGAAATGGCGCATAGCGCGCGCATTGCGCTGGCGCCCGGCGTGCCGCCGCGCTTCCATCAGGTCTTTCGCGAGCGCACCGGCATTGCCTTGCTGGAAGGCTATGGTTCGACCGAAACCAATTTCGCGATTGGCGGCACGCTGGCGCAACAGCGCGCCGATACGATGGGGCAGGTCATGCCGGAATTCGAAGCCTGCGTGGCGGATGAACAGGACCAGCCGCTGCCGGATGGGACTGCCGGAGAGCTGTT
>NZ_JBQEKA010000101.1:0-10832 GCF_052103615.1 Kerstersia sp.
ACGACCTCGAGCACGGGCCGCTCGACGGCGGTCATCACCATGTTCCACATGTTCTGGGGGGCATCCCCCTCCAGGTCGGCGAAGTAGCGCTCCAGGCTGGTGCGCACACATTCTTCGAGGACATCTTGCTTGCTCATGTTCAGGATAAAAGAGTGAGGGCCGCTTCAGGCGGCCAGGGGGCCAGTGGCGATAACGGGGGCGTGCGGATCGCAAGCGCGCATGTTCTGGTCGAACCAGTCTGCAACGGCGCGCCATTGGGCGCAGGTGTCGTCAAGACGGTTCATCACGGCGCAGAATGCCTGCGCGCCGGGCAGGCCGGCCAGATACCAGCCGATGTGCTTGCGGGCGGTGCGCACGCCAGTGTGCTCGCCATAAAAACGGTAGTGGTCGTCCAGGTGTTCCAGCAGCAATTCGCGCATGGCCTGCCAGCTGGGCGGCGGCAGTTGCTCGCCGGTGCGCAGGTAGTGGTCAATATTGCGGAACAACCAGGGACGGCCCTGGGCCGCGCGGCCTATCATGACCGCGTCAGCGCCAGTGTAGTCGAGGACGTGCCTGGCTTTTTCAGGACTGTCGATGTCGCCGTTGGCGATCAGGGGAATGCGGATTTCCGCGCGCACGGCGCGTATCGTGTCGTATTCGGCTTCGCCAGTGTAGAGATCAGCACGGGTGCGGCCATGCAGGGTCAGCGCCGCGATGCCGGTATCTTCGGCCAGGCGCGCAATGCGCAGCGCATTGCGGTTGTCGCGGTCCCAGCCGGTACGGGTCTTGAGCGTGACCGGAATGCCTAGCGGTTCGCAGGCGCGCACCACGCTGTCAAGAATGCGCGCCACCAGTTCTTCATCACGCAGCAGGGCTGAGCCGGAAGCGGCGTTACAGACTTTCTTGACCGGGCAGCCCATGTTGATATCTATGATGCGGGCGCCCTTGCCGACGTTGAATACTGCGGCTTCGGCCATCATGGCCGGGTCGGCGCCGGCAATTTGCACGGCGACAGGCGCGATTTCGCCTTCGTGGTCCAGGCGGCGTGAGGTTTTGACGCTTTCCCACAGGCGCGGGTTGCTGGCCGCCATTTCCGACACGGCATAGCCTGCCCCCAGCTTTTTGCAAAGCTGGCGGAAGGGGCGATCCGTCACGCCCGCCATGGGGGCGACGAAAACGTTGTTGGGAAGAGACCAGGGGCCGATGCGCATAAGGAGGGATTTTAACCATGCCGGAGCGTGGTGGGGGCGCCGGGCCGGAATGGGTGGCTCCGGCCCGGCATTCGGCGATACGGGAGACGGCCCTGTCAGGCGCGCATACCCTGCAGCAGATGGCGCGCCAGCGGCGCGCGCAGGGCAGGCAGAAGGTCCAGCGCCAGCAGCCCGGCCCCGCAGGCATGCTCGACCACTGCCGTCTGGGTCGAGAAAATGCGTGGCAGCAAGCCGGTGAGCTGGATTGTCAGGTCCCGGTCGTGTCCGCGCGCCGTGGCATAGTCATGCAGGATGTCATCCAGCGCGCTTTGGCGTTCCTGCAGCCAGGGCGCCAGGCCATGGGCCAGACGGGCGGCATCGCGCAGGCCGAGGTTCAGGCCCTGGCCGGCGACGGGGTGCAGGGTCTGGGCGGCGTTGCCGATGGCCATGACGCGCCCGTCCCGCAATTGGGGGGCATGGGCCGGCGCCAGCGGGAAACTGGTGCGGCTGCCCATGACTTCCAGGCGGCCCAGGCGGGTGCCGAAATGGCGTGTCAGTTCGGCCGAGAAATGCTCGTCATCCAGATGCACGATGCGTTGCGCTTCTTCGGCAGGCAGACACCAGACGACGGCATGGACGGCAGGGCCCGCGGGGTGCGGCAGCAGCGCCAGCGGGCCGGAACGGGTAAAGCGTTCCCAAGCCCAGCCCAGACGGGGCAAGGTAGCCCGTGCCAGGGTCAGGATGGCTTGCTGGCCCTGCGTGGCGGTGATCGCATGTTCGGGCAGGCCGTCGGCGCGCACGGCCAAGGCTGCCTGATAGCGCTGATCGCCTTGCAGGACGGTCACGCCGTTGCTGTCCTGCGCTTCCACGCGCGCCGAGGGGCCATGGCGCACGGTGATGCGGCTGGTATCGAGCGCCTGGGACAGGCTGGCGTGCAGGTCGGTATAGGTCAGCACGCTGCCCAGGCGCGGCACATGCAGTTCGCTGGCCTGAATCAGGGTGCGTCCCAGCCGGCCCTTTTGCGAAACATGGACGGTATGGATATCCGCCGCGCTGGCCGGCCAGGCATTCAGGGGTTCGAGCAGGACGCGGCTGCCGTGGTTCAGCGCCAGCGTGCGCGGATCGGGGCTGTTGGCCGGCGCGCCTGCGGGCTGGCGGTCATTGGCCAGCAGCAGAATGCGTTCCGGCCGTGCGGTCTGCTGCGCCAGCAGCAGGGCAAGGGCAATACCGACCGGACCGGCGCCCAGGATGGCGACGTCATACATAGGATTCCTCTCCCGCCTGGACCCGGAACACAGCCACGGCTCAGGCTGGACGCCGCTTGGCCCGGATTCTGATGAAGCACCCGCCCAGGTCCCGCCGCAGGGGAGGGGCTGGTCAGGCAGGTATGGCACGCCGCCAGGAGCGGCGCGATAGGGTTGCGGAGGTGTGCCCGATGGAGGCACTGATCACCCACATTACAGGCAGTGTAGCCCGGTATGACAGGAATGAACAGAAATCAACAGCTTAAGGTCTTGTTTTTAAATAACAAAAATGCTATGCTCTTACTCCTTTCCACAACGAGGGGCATTTGTGTCCACTGATCCAGGCGAAAGTCGCCGATCCGACACCTTGCTTCCGGCCTGACCCGCTCCAGGTTTTTGCCTGCCTGCTGGCCAGTCCGGCAGGTAGCGCGTCCAGTCATGGCGGTTGAGCATTTTGCTTGTTCCTCCGCCTCACATTTCCCGTGAGGGAAACCCGATAGCCGTTACGGCGGCCATCCTGCGCTTTCTGTGTGTCCGATCCCAGTACCGGCTGACGCCGACGCGTCCGGCCGGCTATCGAACCGCGCCGGCCGCTCAGGCGTCCGGCACCCCTAATGGGAGACTGCCATGCGAATTTTCGATCTCTATCTGCGCCGCGCCGGCCTGGCTGGTGCCGCCACCCGTACCCAGCATCGCTCCATGCAACGCCTGATGCTGGATTGTGATGCGTCGCGCCTGGGGGATTTGCGCCGCCAGATTTGTCTGGATTTGCGCGATGCCGGGCTGGAAGTGTCCGCCTTGCGTGTCGGGCCGGGCGTTGTGGATGGCAGCGTGCACGCCTATCTGGATGTGGATTGCCCGCCAGAGCGTCGCGCGGCCATGATGTGCCAGGTGCGCCGCCTGCGCGAGCATCCCGGCGTGCGGCGGCTGGATGTTGATGCCGCCGTGGCCGCCAGCGCCTGACGGCCGGGCCGCCAGCCGCGGCCCGGGAAACAGGATGAACCCGTGGTTTGCGTTTGCAGCCACGGGTTTTTTGTCGCCTGGCCAGCCGCGCGGCCGCAGCCGGGCAAAGCGTAAAATGGCGCAGCCGTTCCGGGACGGTGACGAGGCGGCGCCAGTGCGACGCTGATTGTTACGGAACCTGAGCGCCACGCCGCTATCATAATCAGCATGAAGATGAAGATTGCCTTAAACCGGCAAGCGCCGGTTTCCGCTTTCGCCTTGCGTCCCGTCCAGCGAGTGCTGGCCGCAGGCCTGGCCGTCTGTGCGCTGGGGATGCCGTCTGCCATCCCCGCGCAGCCCATAGGCCTGCCTTCGATGGGGGCGGCGTCGGCGACGGATCTGTCACCCTTGCAGGAGCGGCGTCTGGGAGACGCCATTATGGTTCAGGGCAGGATGGATCCTTCCTATATCGGGGATGCGGATCTGAGCCAGTACCTGACTGAGCTGGGCGAAAGCCTGGCGCGCTTCGCGCCCCATGGCCAGATTCCCGTGCAGATTTTCGGCCTGAAAGATCCTTCCATCAATGCCTTTGCCATGCCTGGCGGGTATATCGGCGTGCATAGCGGTTTGATCGTGTCATCCGAATCCGAATCGGAGCTGGCCGGGGTGGTTGCTCACGAAATCGGTCACGTCAGCCAGCGTCATATTGCCCGAGGGCTGACGCAGCAATCGCAAAACAGCGGTGTCATGATGGCAGCGGTGGCGGCGGCGCTGCTGGCTGCGGTGGCTGGGGGCGGCGCGGATCTGGCCACCGGCCTGGCGGCGTTCGGGCAGGCCGCCGCCATAGACAGGCAGCTGGGTTTTTCCAGGGATGCGGAACGCGAGGCTGACCGCGCCGGAGTGGAAATGCTGCGCAAGGCAGGCTACGACCCCAATGGCATGGTGCATATGTTTGCCCGCCTGATGAGCGCGTCGCGTCTGAATGAGGGGACGGGCGGCGGCGCCTATGCCAGCACCCACCCTTTATCGCTGGACCGGATGTCGGATATGCAGAACCGTGTGCGCATGCTGCCGCCGGTCAATCATGCCAGCAGTCCGGCCTTCTGGTTTTTGCGCTCGCGGCTGCGCGTGCAGCAGGCCAGCGATCCGCAAGGACGCCAGCGTGTCGAGGCGCAGTTGCGCGACGAGGCGCGCGCGGATACGGGCGTGCGCCGGGCGGCGGCATTTTATGGCCTGGCGCTGCTGGCCTTGCCGCGCAACGATCTGGATGGGGCGGCACGCCACTTGGCGGCTTCGCGCGCGGATGGCATGGAAACCCCGCAGCAGGCTGCGCTGGACATCGAGATTGCCTGGGCGGCCAAACGTGATGCGCGCAAAGCGGCCGAGGCCGCCTGGAAGCGCTGGCCGGAGCAGCAATTGATGGTGCGCTTGAATGCCCAGGCGATGCAGCGGGCGGGAGATCATGCCGGTGCTGTGGCGTTTCTGGACGAGCGCCTGAAAGATGAGCAGGGCGGGCGGCGGGATTCGCTGCTGTATCAGCTGCGCGCCCAGAGCCAGGAACAATTGGGGCGCCAGGCCCTGGCGCGGCGGGATATGGCCCGGTATTACCGTGAAACCGGGGCGCTGGCCGCTGCGGTCTCGCAGCTGCGCCAGGCGCGTGGCATGACTGCTGACTTTTACGAGCAATCGCAGATCGACGCTGAGATCAATGATATCCAGCGCCAACTGGAGGATGAGCGCGTTCTGCTGGAGCGTTTCCGCTCCTCCTGAGGCGCGTCAGTCCTGCGTGTCGAAGAAGCGTGCCAGCCGTTGCGGCAGCCAGTTCAGGTGGCAGGGGAAGTTGCCGCTGGGGAAGCCGCCATGACCGCCGTCGGCAGGCTGGTGCAGCAGGACGGCATCCGAAGCTTCGCTGGGGCCGGGCAGGATCGCTTCCGGCAGGAAGGGGTCGTTGCGGGCATTGAGCACCAGCGTGGGGACGGTGATGGCAGGCAGGAATTGCTTGCTGGATGAGCGCGCCCAATAGTCATGCGCGTTTTCGAATCCGTGCATGGGCGCGGTATAGGCATCGTCGAAATCCCGCAGGTGGCGTGCCTGCGTGACGCGCATGATGTCGATCACGCCAGGGAACCATTGCGCCTTTTGCATCACTTTGCGCTTGAGCGTGCGGATAAACAGATTGCCATACACATATCGGTTGAAACGATTTTCCGATAGGTGCTCGCCAGCGGCCAGCAGATCCAGCGGGACGGAAATGCCGGCGCAGGCTTGCAGCCAACTGGCTGCCTGGCCTTGTTCCCCCAGGTACTTTAACAATGCGTTGCCACCCAGCGAGATGCCGGCGGCATGCCAGCGCGCTTGCGGCAAGGCGGTGCGCAGGGTGTCCAGGATAAAGCCGATTTCCTGGCTGTCGCCGGAATGGTAGGCGCGTGCGAGACGATTGGGCGCGCCCGAGCAGCCGCGGAAATGCGGGACGACGACGATCCATCCGCGCGCCCGGAAATATTGGGAGATGGATTGGGCGTAATGGCTGCCGCTGCCGCCTTCCAGGCCATGAAACAAAACCAGCGCGGGCGGGTGGCCCAGCGTCGGCAGTTTGTCCCAGTCTGAAGGCTGCATCCAGCGCAGCGCGGCGCCCTTGGGCAGCAGGCCGTCATGGGCCGGTGGCGCTCCTTCCGGGTCACGGCGTGGAAATAATCCGGGGCCGCTCCAATCGAAATCGAGAAAGTCGCCGTCAGGCGTTTCGACGCGTTGCCGCAAAAAGGCGATGCGATGGTAATGCGCCAGGGTAGCGCTATAGATCGTCTGGCTATGCCCATTGGGCAACCAGAGCGGAGCGTGGCTGGCGGAGAGATCCAGGCGGGCCGTCATGACGGGATCTCGGTTGGGGCAGGGCGGGCGGACTGGCGCGGCATGGGCAGTATCGTCGGTCGCGCCGCCGGAAGGGGCGGCAAAAGGCGCCAGATGGCGAGGCGCCGGGAGAGGTCAGTGCACGACGTCAGGGATTTCATGCAAGGGCAGCAGGCCGCCGGTATCCGGCGCGGGAGAGGCATGGTGCAGAACCAGCCGCCAGCCTGTGGGGCCTTTGTGGAAAACGTGCGTGACATGGCGAGTAGCGATTTTCAGGCCGGCACTGCTGCGTTCGGTGATTTGTTCCACCAGAACGTGAACCGCGCTCATCATATTGAGGGTCGCGGCGCAGCGGACGGGACGTATGGAGACCGCGCCACGGCTGAAAAGTTCGCGCATCGCCTGAAGCACGGCGGTCTGGCCGATGATGCGGGAGCCGACAGAGGAAATGCAGATGATTTCTTCATCGTCGGCCCATACCTGCATCACGCCAGAGATATCCTGGCGGGCCAGGGCTTTATAAAAAGCTTGTTCGGCTTCGTCGGGCGTGGCGAACATGATGGCAGTGGAGACGGGTGGCTGGTCAGTGGTGCGGGACGGCAGCGCCCGGCTTGAGCCGGTAGAGCGCGCCGCAGTACGGACAGCTGGCCGAGCCGGTGCGGGTGACATCCAGAAAGACGCGCGGATGCATGCTCCAGGCCGGCGCATGCGGGCCTGGGCAATAAACAGGCAGCGCGTCGGCATCGACTTCGATGGCTTCGGGGGCGAGGGTATCGGAGGAGGTCTGGTTGGTGCTCATGCTGGTTCCTGCATAATGGAGGACGCGGGCGGCATGCGCGGTCCGCATGCTACGCTGGCGCCTGAAATTCAGGCAATGAAAACTCGGTTGCCATTGTAGCAACGTGACCGGCGCAAAGCGCGTTTGGTTTCAAGGGTTTTAACGCCAGTGCAGGTTTCGCGCCACGCAGGCGGCAGGGCTGCCTGCACCCGGGCGGAATAGAGAGAAAAAGAATGCAGGCGGGCCTGGCCGCCTGGCAGGCAAGGAGACAGGAAGTGGAAGGCAGGGATGAGGCGCTGGAAGCCCGGCGCAAGCATGTGCGGCGCGAGAGTTTTATCGACGGGGTTAAGGCCGTCGTGCCGACTCTGGTGGCTAGCGGCACCTGGGGGCTGGTGACGGGCGTCGCGTTGGTCAAGTCGGGCCTGAGTGAATGGGCGGCGACCTGGATGACGGTGCTGGTGTATGCTGGTTCGGCGCAGCTGCTGTCGTTGCCGATGATTGCTGCGGGCGAGCCTTTGCTGCTGATTCTGGCCGCAGCGCTCATGGTGAACCTGCGTTTCGTGATTTTCGCCGCTGCCCTGCATCCTTATTTCCGCCATTTGCCCTGGCGCCAGCGCCTGTTTCTGGGTTACTTCACGACAGACCTGACGTTTGTCGTGTTCATGTCGCGTTACGGCAAGGAAGCGCCTTCCCGGCAGCGCGAGCAAGTCTGGTTTTATATCGGCATGATGGTGCCGGCCTGGTTCAACTGGCAGTTTTTCTCGTTGATAGGGGTGTTTCTGGGGGCCATCATCCCCTCGGACTGGTCGCTGGAATTTGCCGCCGTTTTGGCGTTGCTGGCGATTCTGGTGCCATTGGTGCGAACCCGGCCGATGGCGGTGACGGTCGCCGTGGCGGCGGCAGTGGCCTGGGTCGGGCAGAATTGGCCGCTGCGGCTGGGCCTGGCCGTGGCGGTGGTGGCTGGCATTGTGGCTGGCATTCTGGCGGAGAACCGTTTGAACCGTGGTGCGGGCCGCGTCAAGGAGCAATGATGGAAAACGTTCCGGCGTCCTATGCCTATGGAGTGATTGCCGTGCTGGTGCTGTGCAGCTTCATCAGCCGCAGCGGTTATATGTTGTTCGGAGACCATCTGCCCTTGCCGGATATGGTGCGGCAGGCCTTGCGCTATGCGCCCGCTGCGGCGTTGACGGCGATCATTGTGCCGGAGCTGTTGCCCTGGGCGCAGGGCGCGGGGCCGGTGCTCGATTTGCGCCTCTTTGCGGGGCTGTCGGGAATTGCGATATTTCTGCGTACCCGCAATACGGTTTTCATGATTCTGGGCGGAATGGTGGCGCTTTGGGGCTTGCGGGCGCTCTTTCTTTGACGGCGCTGAAGGGGCCGGCAGAGCAGGAATTCTGCTTTTCTGTGCTGCGCTTGCAACAGCAGGCGGGTATATTTTGAACACTGCGCTAAAATGACGCTTTTGCCCGTTGCCGGGTGGCAGGATCGCAGTCTAGCCCGGCACGGTAGCGGTTCCCGTGCAAACTGCCTTTTCGGGGCAGAAAATGCCTGGAAACCGTGTTCTTCAGGCGCGATGACGCGCGCCCCGACTGCGGCGACGCATGTTGTCCGGCTTAGGCCGGCTATGCAAAACCTTCGATTGATGACCCAGACACAGACTCCCTCCGTCCCGGAGGACGATACATCCACGCAGACTTTCGCAGATTTCGGCTTGCATCCCGATCTCTTGCGGGCCGTGGCCGATACCGGCTATCTCACGCCGACGCCGATTCAGGCACAGGCCATCCCGCAAGTGCTCAGCGGCCGTGACGTGATGGGAGCGGCGCAGACGGGCACCGGCAAGACGGCGGCCTTCACGCTGCCGATTCTGCATCGCCTGATGCCCCTGGCAACGCATAGCGCGTCGCCGGCGCGCCACCCGGTGCGGGCCTTGATGCTGGCGCCGACGCGTGAATTGGCTGATCAGGTGGCGGAGAACGTGCGCCGCTACAGCAAGCACACGCCTTTGCGTTCCACCGTCGTGTTCGGCGGTGTCGATATCGCGCCGCAGAAAGAAGCGTTGCGGCGCGGCTGCGAAGTGCTGATCGCTACGCCCGGCCGCCTGCTGGACCACGTTGAACAGAAAACGGTCAATCTGTCGCAAGTGCAGCTGCTGGTGCTGGACGAAGCCGACCGCATGCTGGATATGGGCTTTTTGCCCGATCTGGACCGTATCGTGAAACTGTTGCCGACGCAGCGCCAAACGCTGCTGTTTTCGGCCACATTCAGCAATGAAATCCGCAAGCTGGGCCGTTCCTTCCTGCAAGATCCGGTGGAAATCGAGGTCGCGGGACGCAATGCGACGGCTGACACCGTGACGCAGGTCGCTTACGCCATCCGCGGCGAAGATAAGCGTGCGGCGGTCGTGCACTTGGTGAAATCGCGCAATCTGCGCCAGGTCATTGTGTTCTCGAACACCAAGATCGGCACGGCGCGGCTGGCGCGTGAATTGGCGCGTGACGGCGTGCTGGCCGAGTCCATCCATGGCGATAAAAGCCAGGCCGACCGCATGAAAGCCCTGGAAGCGTTCAAGTCCGGTGAGCTGGAAGTGCTGGTGGCGACCGATGTGGCGGCGCGTGGTCTGGATGTGGCGGGCGTGCCCTGCGTGATCAACTACGACCTGCCCTACAACGCCGAAGATTATGTGCACCGCATTGGCCGGACGGGCCGTGCTGGCGCCAAGGGTGAGGCTATCTCGTTCTATGCGCCAGATGATGAGCGTCTGCTGCTGGATGTCGAGAAACTGATTCGCCGCCCGGTGCCGCGCGGTGAGCTGGCCTTGCCTACTATGGCAAGCCGCAGCAGCCGTGCGCACAGCCATGCCGGCGCTTCGGCGCGCAGCGGCCGCAGCCACACGGCCAGCGCGGCACCGGCCGATGAGTTCTTTGCCAAGCCTTATGAGCCAGCGGCCGCCGCGACAGCGCCGCGCGGCGTGAGCGAGCCTGTGTCCGCCGAACAGGCGGATCAGGCGGCGGCCAAACCCCGCAATGTGGGTTTGCTGCTAGGCGGTGCGGGCAACCCGCGCCGTTGATTGTGCGCGATTGATTCTGCGCGGTCGGCCCTGTGTGGCTGACTTTGCGCCGCTGACTTTGCGTCTCTGACCTCGCGCGATTGCGCATGCAGGCCAGCCCTTGGGTAATTTGCTCTGGGGGCTGGCCTGTTTTTTTGTATCGGACAGCCGTGTCTGAAAAAGAGTGCGGCACCGGTGCCGCACAGCGCTGCCGCAGGCAAGGCAAGGCAAGGCAAGGCAAGGCAAGGCAAGGCCGCGGCGTGAGGCCTGTTGCGTTATGGGGGGCTGCATTATGAGGCTGCCGCGGCTCAGGCGCGCGGCAAGCCTGCGGGCATTCAGCGGGCGGTGCAGGCCTCTTGCAGCAGGGCGCGCACATCGGGCAGTTCATGGCTGACTGCTGTTTCGGCAGGCAGTTGCGCCAGCAGCCGGTCCAGATGGCCAATATGGGGCAGCATGGTGCCGAAGAAAGCGGTGCGCTCGCCTTCCATGATCAGCAGCGTCGGGAAATTTTCCACATCCACATCCCCCAGAAATTCAGGGTGGTCTTCGATGTCCACCCAGGCGAAGCAATCGTCCGGGTATTTTTCCGACAGGGCTTCCAGCACGGGCAGATAGGCCCGGCAGGTATCGCACCATTGGGCGCAGAAACAGACAACCAGGCGCGGCGCCGTGGCAGGCGCAACACTGGTGACGGCAGTGGAATGAGGAAACAGGACGGGCATGGCAGCAGGGGTGAATGAGCACCCATCATAGCCGAGTCCTGCCGGTTTGCGTCCCGCGCGCGGGACGCCAACCGGGGCGGC
>NZ_JBQEKA010000102.1:0-10775 GCF_052103615.1 Kerstersia sp.
CCTGCCCGAGGATCATGCCCAGGAGATCTATGCCGACGAAACCCAGCAGCGCGCTGCAAGCCATCAATACCAGCCAGGCGATCCCCGTGAATACCGCCGCCGCTGCCCAGGCGCACAGAATGTCCCAGCTATGCAGGAACAACTGCGCATAATTGCGCCAGCCGCCAGGCTGCGTCAGCCCGGCCGCCAAAAAGGGCACGGCAATGACAGGCAGCAAACCCAGGCCCGCCCACATCTGCGGCGCCGACACAAAGCCATCAATATCCTCATAGCCCCCCATGCCGATCGCCGCCAGTGCAGCGCAAAACACGGCCAGCCCGCCAGCCGCCGCCAGCGCCTGGCGCAAGGGCAGCCTGGGCAATAGCGACAGCGCCGCCAGGCTCAGCGTCGCGGCGGCAATCAGCCCCAGCGCCCACCCGGTTTGCGATTCGGCTCCTGCCCGCATGGCCATCAGCCACCAGCAAAGCAGGCCCAGGAAAGCCCCCGCCGAACCCAGCAGGATACGTCTTTGATAAACAGGATTATTGGTACTCATCGCCAGCCTGAAGATCCATAGGAAACAAGGGCGGGCCTCATGGCGCACGCCGCAACCCCGGCAGTATGCCATTCTTGTTTTTGCGAACGGCCGCTATCGCAGGCCGATGTGGTAACGCCTCTGCAAGGATTGCGAGCAAATGCTGCGCCGCCGCTAACCCTCGACCGCAGCCCCGGCCGCCGCCCCTGCCGCAGCAGCGCGCGCCTCGGCCCCCACCGTGGAGGGTTTGTCCACACGCCATTCCGGCGGTGCCTCCACAATGCAGTCACGCCCCCTGGACTTGGCCACATACAAGGTTTCATCCACACGCGCCATCAATTCCGCCAGCGACTCTCCCGGTTTGTAAACCCCGACGCCAGCGCTGAAGGTATAGGCCAGGTCGGTTCCATCCACCACGCAGGGCACGCGCTGGATCAGGCGCTGCATGCGCTCCAACATTTTCACCCCTTCGGCTTGCGTAGTTTCCGGGCAGATCACGATGAATTCCTCGCCCCCCATACGCCCGAACACGTCACTGGCCCGCAAGCTGCCGCCGATCAGGCCCCCGAAGTGTTTCAGCACACGGTCCCCTGCCGCGTGGCCGCGGCTGTCGTTGATCGCCTTGAAGCGGTCCAGGTCTATCATCGCCAGGGACAAGGGGCGGCCCGTCCGCACGGCCGTGCGCAAGGCCCTTTCCGCCTGCATCAGGCAAGCGCGCCGCATCAGTGCCCCGGTCAGTTCATCGACACTGGCCAGATGCTCCAGCCGCCGCACCAGACGATCATGCACCAGCATCACCCTGCCTGCCGCCAGGCAAGGCAAAGCCACAATACCCAGGCCTAAAAACAGGGTGGTCGCCGATGAGGTTTCCAGCAAATGATTTTGCCTCACCAAGCCCAGGCCATAAGTCAGGCCCCGGGCAGCATGCGTCAGCCCGCCTATGCTCGCGGCAATGCAAACAAAACGGTATGCGTAGGAGAAATGGCCATCTGGCCGGATCTGATAACTGATCCAGGCCACAGAGAAATAGATATAGGCATGGAACACCGACACCAACGCAATACGCGCATTCAGGTTATCGCTGTAATACGTCCAATACCACATGCCTGCCAGAATCAGCAGCCAGGCCAGATATTCCATCTGCCGCACTGGCTTGATCCCTGCAAATTTCCGGCAGCCCTGCAAAATAATGAGCAGGCCCAGCATCAGCAATTGATTTGCCGCGATCACGGAAATGGCCTTGGGCCAGTCATAGGCCTGCATGCACACCAGCACCAGCGAGGCGATGGATAGCGAACAGCCCATCACCCAATCGCGCACCCCTGCCACTCTGGCGCTCAGCATGGAGCCCAGCACGCCCAGGCTCAACAGGGCAGAGACAATGGTGACGATCAAAATGCTGACGGGATCAGGCATGAGACAGGCAAGATAAGCAGGACACGCGCTGGCCTGACGGCCCTTGCGTGCCAAATCATCACAAATTTCGGACCATTCTAACCTTGCGAAGCGTTTCTCGACAAAGTTCTAGCCCGTCTATCTTGACAAAAATCAGCTGCCCAAAGGCCCGCCCCCGCTGCCAAGATCAGGCCGGAGCGGCAGCCACCCCGCAGTCCGCGAACACGGGCTGCGGCACTGGCGGCGCCCGCCCCGCCGCATCAGGCCAGGCCTTCTTCCTTCAGGCTCTGCTGCACTGCCGGCCTGGCGGCAATCAGCGCCTGCCAGCGCTGCACATGCGCAAAGGCGGAAAGATCGAATTTGACGATGCGCGCCCAGCCGAGCACGACCCAAAGATAGACGTCGGCAACGGTATAGACGTCCCCGGCGATATACGTCTGCCTGGACAGCAGCCCATCAACATAGGCGATGCGCTTTTGCAGCACGGCCCGGCTGGCCTCTTTGGTTTCTTCCGGCGTGCCCGGACGGAAAAACGCGGCAAACCCTTTATGCAATTCCGTGCCGGCAAAAGACAGGAATTCCAGCGTTTTATAGCGGGGCAGCGCGCCCACGGGCGGCAGCAGGCCCGCTGCGGGCTTCTGGTCTGCCAGGTATTGCACCAGCGCAGCCACTTCCGTCAGCACCTGGCCGTCATCCAGCACCAGCGCCGGCACATACCCATTGGGGTTGATGGCCAGATAATCGTCGCCGTGTTCCGTCGTTTTGTTGGACATGCTGACCCGGATCAGATCCAGCTTGATGCCCAATTCATTGGCAACAATATGAGGCGCCAGCGAACATGCGCCGGGCATATAGTAGAGTTTCATGCCGTCTATCTCCAGTTGGCAGAAAAAATCCGCCGCCGCCTGCTGGCAGCGGCAAGCGCCGCACCGCGTCAGGCCTGTTTCCCAGGCCGTCCTCCCGGCAGTGCCGGACAGCAATCCATCATAACGACCGCCACCGACTTGCGCCAGCGGGTGAAAGCCGCTGCAATCACGGATGCTCCGGCGCCTGGGCCGGGCGCTGCGCGGCGCCCGTTCAGGCGTCGCGATCCACGGCGAACGGCGCCCAGGCCTGACGGCTGGGCATGATTTCCAGGCGGTTGATATTGATGTGCGGCGGCAGCGTGGCAATATAGAAAATCTGCTCAGCGATATCTTCCGCGCTCAGCGGCTGCGTGCCGCGGTAGAGTTTGTCCGAAGCGGTCTGATCACCCTTGGTGCGCACCAGGGTAAATTCTGTCTCGGCCATCCCCGGCGCCAGGTCCGTCACCCGCACGCCGGTGGAAATCAGGTCACAGCGCAGGTTATAGGAAAACTGTTTGACGAATGCCTTGGTCGCGCCATAGACATGGCCGCCGGGGTAAGGCCATTCGCCCGCCACCGAACCGAGATTGATAATGCTGGCGCCGCTGCCGGTTTCCAGCAACTGCGGCAGCAGCGCATGCGTCACGTTGACCAGGCCCGTGACATTGGTATCTATCATCGTATGCCAGTCTTCCAGCGCCACCTTTTGCGCGGGTTCCGGCGCCAGCGCCAGGCCGGCATTATTGACGAGCGCGGTCAGCGGACGGAATTCTGCGGGCACCGCCGCCACCATGGCAGCCACCGCCTCGGCATCCCTGACGTCCAGCGCGGCGATGTGTACCGGCACCTGATCTTCCAGCTCGCGCTTGAGCGCTTCCAGACGCTCATAACGCCTGCCGGACAACACCAGCGACCAGCCTGCCTTGGCAAAACGGCGTGCCGTCGCGCGGCCAAAGCCCGAAGTCGCGCCGGTAATGAAAACCACGTTTTTCTTGCTCATGTCGATAACCCCGTTGAAGTCAGTCCAAGCCACCACTGGCTCACCGTTGCGCCAGGCGCCATAGCAGCCAGTGGGAATCCCTCACGCCAGCGTTGTGGCCGCGCGCATGGCTCAAATCGCGCTGCCCCGCCAATCGGCTAGCTTATCCCTACCCGGCAGGATGGCACAAGCCTGAAGCACTCCATTCAACGCTTCATCCGCTGCCCGCCTTGGTGTGCCGGCATTGGCGCCCGCATTGATGGCCCGTATTGATGCCCGCATTGGCGCCACCCGCGGCCGGATCATCCCAGGCCTGTCCTACAATGCCGCTTTGGCGCGCAGCGCAAGGCTTTGCCTTGGGCTCTGTCCCTTTACCGTATCGCGCCTTGGTTTGGCGCCCCTGTTTCTTGCCTGCCGTTCCTGTAACGGCTGACGATTTTCTCCGCCATGCCCGTTCCGCCCACTCCCGCCCCAGCCGTTCCCTACGTCGAGAACATTCGTGCCGCCGGTCTCGGCATTTACGACCCGATCGCCATCGGTGACCCGGCTCTTTGGATTCCTACCCCTGACCTGGAAGCCCTGCTCGATCAGGCGCTGCGGGGCATTTCTCTGGCCGGGCTGCCGCTGCGGACACGCTCCAAAGTTGCCAAGCAATATGTCTGCGAAGCGCTGGGCTATCCCCTCCCGCCGTCTTTCCGGCGAGTGCAGCCGCGCTTTCCGGGGCAATTTTTCGATACCTATGTGCAGAAGGCCAATAATCTGCAAGTCTGGAATGAAGAGCTCTCGCCGTCACGCCGCTATGTGCTGATCCGCGTGAACAGCGCCGACTGCATCAGCCAGGTGCGTGTCGTGACAGGCGACACCTTGGCGCAACTCGACACCACCGGCACCCTGACACAGAAGTACCAGGCGCGCTGCCTGGTAGGCGAGCAAACAGCCGAACTGGTATCGCAACAGGATACGGCCGCCCTACAAGCGCTGACCCGTGCCGGGCTGGATCTGGCCGCGGTCACGCCCGTGTCTTACCCCGAAGCCGGCAGCCTGCTGCCAGTGGCTGAGCTGTTCCAGCGTTTGTCTGCCCTGGTAGGTACCAGCTTTCCCGATCTCGGGGCGGATCAGGAACGCAACCGGGGGGCCGGGCTGCATCAACGGGTCTGCCGCCAGCTGGGCTATCTGCATTACCAGGATGATGGCCAGTTTCCAGACGTGCGCCAGCAATTGCTGGAAGTCAAACTGCAAACCAGCCCAACCATAGACCTAGGCCTGGCCCTGCCCTCCGGGCCGGATCTGCTCGATGTGCCGCAACTGAACGGCCACCAGCCGCGCCATTGCGATGTCCGCTATGCCGTGTTCTATGCGCGTACCGATGGCCGTCTGGTCACGCTCACCCACCTGATCGTCAGTACCGGGGAAGACTTCTTCACGCGCTTCACCAAATTTCAGGGCAAAGGGCTGAACAAGAAATTGCAGATCCCGCTACCGGCGGGATTCTTCCGCGCTGACGCCGAAGACACGCCAAACTTGCTGATCTAGCTCGCGCTCCAGCGCCTGCGCGTCAGCGCTGCCTGCCAAGGCATGAATCTGCCGCGCTGTCGCGGCAATCGCCTGGCTCAGCGGCAAGGCGGGATCAGGCAGCGGAAAGCGCTCGACGTACTGGGTAATAAAGCGGCGGCGCCCCGCATACAGCTTGTTCTGGAAGTTTTCATCGTAAAAGCGCTCGATAAACGAGGAATTGGCCACGGCCGCTGCCAGCCACAGCAAATCTTCCGCTTCCGGCGTTTCCGCCGCCAGCCAATAGCAATCACCGTTCACCACGCTGCCTTCCAGATCCACCCAGAAGGTAGGCGTTTCCGCGATATCGCGGAACACCAGCTTGGGCAAGGCCCAGCGCGCCGGATCCTGCGGCACCCAGATTTCATACCAATGACGGCCGCCTTCCATCACATAGCGGCGGGCGCTCAGGGTTTCCCTGTGCGCCTCCAGATAGGCGGCGCTGCGGGGAAACTGCGCCAGATCCAGCGCAATCCGCCGGCCATCCCGCATATCATGCGGATAGAGAATCTGGCGTTGCCGGACTGGAGCCTGCGCGCGAAAACGCCGCGCAATATGATGCGTCGTCAAAGGCCGCAGCAGTTCGGGCAGACCCTGCGGCGCAACAGCCTGCCAATCCTGCTGGATAAAAACCTTATCGGCGCAGGTTTTGACCCCCACGCGTATTTTTCCCAGGTTGCCGAAATGCTTCCAGGTATGGGCCGCGACCGTACGCAGCCAATCGTCTCCGGCGCCGGTCGCCATGCGCCAGTTATCCTGCGGACGGATACCCGCATCCAGCTTGCCGTGCGTCACCCGCAGCAGCCTGCCATCCGGCAACGCCGCCACGCCAGGACGCGCCAGGGCAGCAATGGGATTGGACACACGCCGGCGGGTGTCCTGCCCTGCGGCTTGCGTCTCATAGGCGGACACGAAACCGGCAGCCGCCGCCCTGACTTCCGGCGCGCCACGTTCCAGCAGCAACACCGCCGGCAGCACCGCCGTATCGAATAAACGCGTATCGCCCAGATCCCAGACATGGCGGATACGGAAATGGCGCCGCAGCATGGCCCGCACCGCAGCGCCCGAACGCGTGCTCATGAAGCGGTTGGACACGATCAGGCCCACCATGCCCCCGACATGCAGCACGCGGGCGATGCCGGCGACAAAGGCGTGATACATATCAACCCGGCCCTTCAGGCCAAACTGCTCCGCCAGCCAGCGCGCTTGGGCCGCACCCAGCACCTGGGTGCGGATATAGGGCGGATTGGCAATGACCAGATCAAAATACGCGCTGCCATGTTCCGGCTGCCCCTCGGGTTGCGCCAGGGCATAATCCAGAAAACTGCCATGTATCATGTGCAGCACGGCCTGCGGATACGACGCTTCCAGGCGCTGGCGGGTCACAGCCAGCGCTGCCGCATCCGTTTCAAAGGCATGCACATCCACATCAGTGATGCCGCGCTGAGCCAGCTCCGCCAACAGGCTGAGCAACAATTCCCCTTCGCCCACGCCCGGATCCAGGACGCGCAGACGCCTGCCCGATGGCAGGATGCCCTGAGCCTCGGCCATGCGTGCGGCAACGAAATCCGAGAGTATGCCCGGCGTGTATGTCGCGCCGCCTGCTTTCTCTCCGGAAACCCGCTGATAGCGGCCGCTGATAGCGGCATCGCCGGGAACTGCCATAAATTCTTCCGTATTGCCGGTTTCGGACACCTGGCCATCCGCCCTGCAAGGGCGGCCAGGCAAGGCGGCTATGTTTGTTCAAGCATCACGCGCAATGCCGTTATTGCTGTCCCCGCCACACGCCGCAATGAACGGCGCAATAAATAGCACCATAAATGGCGCGATGAACGGCACAATAACTGCATAAGCAAGGGCACAAGCCACCGGAACAACGCTTTTACCGGGCCTGCGACATCCCGGATTTGCCGCGTAGCGAGGACGCTACTTTACCAGACTGAACCCGGCTGGCGGCAGGTTCCCCTACGCGATCCGTTCACCTGAATTGCCTGGCGCGCGCCCCTGGCAACCGCCGCTTAGCTGTCCTCGTGGTTCAGCGCCGCATCGACCGTCTTGGCGCCCAGCGCCGTCAGCAAAATCTGCGGGTCGATTTCCAGCAAATACCCGCGCCGGCCGCCGTTGATCAGAATACGCGGCAGCGCCAGAATGCTTTGCTGCACCCAGACCGGCATGCGCTTGCGGGTGCCAAACGGCGACGTGCCGCCAACGAAATAACCGGAATGGCGCTGCGCCACCTCCGGTGCGCAGGGCGCCGTCTTACGCACGCCGATCTGCCGGGCCAGATTCTTCGCCGACACTTCACAATCCCCATGCATCAGCACGATCAGGGGCTGCCCTTTTTCGTCTTCAAACACCAGTGTCTTGATCACGGCATGGGGGTCCATGCCCAGCTGGCGCGAGGCTTCCGCCGTGCCGCCGTGCTCGACATAATCATAAACACGCTCTTCGAAAGCAGCGCCCTGACGCTTGAGGAACTGCGTCGCCGGGGTTTCCGATACATGGCGGGGCTTCACTGGCTAACCTCTTGGATGATGCTGCGCGTGCAGCGTTTTCAGGCGCTCCCGCGCAACATGGGTATAAATCTGCGTGGTGGAAATATCGGCATGCCCAAGCAGCATCTGCACCACCCGCAAGTCGGCGCCATGATTGAGCAAGTGCGTTGCAAAGGCATGCCGCAGCACATGCGGCGAAAGCGGCGCATGAATATCGGCCAGCATGGCGTATTTGCGCACCAGTTGCCAGAAAGCCTGACGCGTCATGCCTGCGCCCAGCCGAGTGACAAATAAGGCATCCGTCACCTTGCCGCCCAGAATCACCGACCGGGCCTGATCCAGATAATCCTGCAGCCAATCTGCCGCGATACCGCCAAGCGGCACCAGCCTGGCCTTATCGCCCTTGCCGTGCCGGACACGCACCACCCCTTCATTCAGGCTGACATCCAACACCGTCAGCGACACCAGCTCGGACACCCGCAGGCCAGTCGCATACAGCGTTTCCAGCATGGCGCGGTCCCGCATACCCGCGGGCTGGCGCAAATCCGGCGCTGCCAGCAACGCCTCCACCTGCCCTTCCGACAAGGTTTTGGGAAACCGCTCGGCCTGACGCGCGCTGGGAATATTCAGACAAGGATCAGCGGCCACATGCCCCTGCCGCAACGCCCAGGCATAGAACCGCCGCAAGGTAGCCAGGCGGCGGTTCGCCGTGCTTGGACGCGTTCCGGCATGGCTGGCGGCAAACCAAGCCGAGACGTCTGCGGCGCCAGCATGCGCCAAATCCAGCGCGCGCGCTTCCTGCAGCCAGGCCGCCCAGCCGCGCAAGTCGCGCCGGTAAGCAGCCAGCGTATTGGCCGCAAGGCCGTCTTCCAGCCACAGCGCATCAATGAAATGATCTATCAGCGGCGGATCGCCTGCCGCCTTCTTGCCTGGAGCCATCTATCCTAGGCCTTGCGGCCCTGCCCGAAATGGAAGCGGAAGATTCTGTCCGTATCTCTCGCGTCCGTCAAGCTGCCGCTCCAAAACACGGATTACGCCTGCCTGCCCCATCATTCTGATCCCTCAGACTGTCCCATAAAAAAACCCGCCAGGCGAAGCCGGGCGGGCGGGGGCCAACTGGCGGCAGCGCCAGCCGTAGGCTGGCGCTGCCTGCCGGGGCAAACCGGGCGGGCCGGCTTGCCGCTGACCTTATTGCGGGGCCTGAACGGCGTAACCGAAAGTCCAGGTCTGCGCGCTGTTGCGGTCGGCCTTATCGGCGTACTCGATGCGATCCAGGTGGATGCGCGCATAACCCGTCCCGCTACCCGAACGAATCATCGTACCGTTGCCTGGATTAGCGGCCAGCATGTGCGCCTTCAGGCCTACGGTCTCCGCTGCCTCATCGGTAGAATAATAGCTGTACCAGCCAAAATTCAGCGGTGCCGGGTAGGCGCCCTCATACGCCGGGTTCAGCGCGGAACCATTGGCGTCCTTCTTCCAGTCGGCGGCCTTGGCGGGCGTCTTGATATCCGGTGACGTCAGGTAGCCTTCGGTGACCGTAGCGGCAGGCGGGTTCAGGAACTTGGAAGCCACCGGCTCGCCATCTGCCGCGTAGAAACCAGCAGGCGTATAGCCGTCAAAACCGGCAACCTTGCCGTTCGGGTTGTTCGACCCGCCGTTGAGCTTGACTTGCAGGCGGTTCAGGGCGATATGCCAGCTGCCATCAGCGGAAGTCGTCGTGCCAGTCGTCAGATCCACATAGACCCAATCCGTGGAAGCGTCAAAGGTCTTTTCGGTCGGTTTCGCCTGGCTGCCGTCGCGGCTGATCCAGCGCAAGGTCGGGTAGCCTGACTTGCCTGCCGCGTTGTAGTAATTGACGATTTGCAGCGCATAGACACCGCTGGTCACGCTGGCCGAAGCGCTGTCCGTCGTGATCAGGAACACGCGGAAGTTCGGGTACATATTGTGGTCGTTACCCAGGCCGTACTCGAACGCTGCCGAACCCGAATCCCTGCTGCTGCTGAAAACGCTGGAAACCGCATCCGCCACATAGACATTGGCAGGCAGCGCCTGGCCGCTTTCCGGATCCACATTGCCCTGCTTGTATTGTTCCAGCGAAGCCCAGGTATGGCTGAACGGCCCGCCGAAAGCACCGCCCTTGCCCGGGCCGCTGATGCCGCTATTGGTCCAGAACGTCGGGTAAGAACGTCCGCCGGTAATCTTGAGATCCCAGGCCGTGCTGCCATCGCAGGAGCTCACGACGCTGGCAGGCACCGTATCCAGGTCATAACACACCGACTCATTGGCCGCGGGCGGCGTGAAAGTCAGTTCGCGGGTTTCGCTGAACTGGCTTTTGGCGCCGCCATCGTTGCCGCCGCCGTCATTGCCGCCATCATCGCCGCCGCTGCCACCGCCGCCGCAGCCCGCCAGCACGAATGCCCCCGTCAGGGCGATCACCAGAGGATGCACCTTGATTGCCATGTTTTTCTCCTTGATGGATAAGTGAACCCTGTCAGGGCTTACCGAATGAATAGCGCGCGCCCAGATAGACGAAACGGCCGCGGATCGGACCGAAGTCCGACGGATCCGCGAAGTCGCGCTGCTTGTCGAAAACGTTGTTGACCCCGACAAAAGCGGTCAACTGCGAATTGATGGTCTGATCAACGGCCAGATCGACCGTCGTCCAGGAAGGCGACACGCCATCGGACGACGCCGTGGTTTGCCCGCCATAGTTGGCATCGCGGCTGGAGACCAGTTCATTGCTCTGGTACTTTGCCCGCACGGTCACCTTGGTGCCTTGCAGCGCCTGCCAATCCACGCCGACCCGGCCCATGTGACGCGGACGGCGCGTCAGGCGGCTGCCGGTATCCAGATTTTTGGCATCGGTAAAGGTGTAGCCAAAATTCATTCCCAGTGAACTCAGCGCCTGCCAGCGCAGATTGGTTTCTATCCCTTGCGTCCGCGCACGCGAGACGTTGTCATAGGTATAGACATCCAGACCATTGATGACCTTGGCG